>NZ_JBSFLZ010000073.1:0-35326 GCF_053599315.1 Saccharopolyspora sp. NPDC000995 | reverse complement strand
GCCCACTTCCGGTCGTCCAGCCACGGCACGTAATCCGACGGCCCGATGTGCACGTTGCGCTTGCCGAGATCGCGGTCCACCTGCGAGGTAACCGACTGCGTCTTGGAGGTCTTCTTCGACTCCAGCCGCTCCAGTTCCTTCATGTTCAGGAAGTCCATGTTGCCGCCGACGTTCAGCTGCATCGTGCGATCCAGGTGCACGCCGCGGTCCTCAAACAGCTTGGCCAGCACCCGGTGCGTGATGGTCGCCCCGACCTGCGACTTGATGTCGTCGCCGACGATCGGCACGCCCGCGTCGGTGAACTTCTGCGCCCACTGCGGGTCGGAGGCGATGAACACCGGCAGCGCGTTGACGAAGGCCACCCCGGCGTCCAGCGCGCACTGCGCATAGAACTTGTCCGCCTCCTCCGAACCCACCGGCAGGTAGGCCACCAGGACGTCGACCTCGGCTTCCTTGAGCGCCTGCACGACGTCCACCGGCTGGTCGTCGGACTCCTCGATGGTCTCCCGGTAGAAGCGGCCGAGGCCGTCGAAGGTGTGGCCGCGCTGCACGGTGACGCCCAGCGGCGGCACGTCCGCGATCTTGATGGTGTTGTTCTCGCTGGCGACGATCGCCTCGGAGAGGTCGCGGCCGACCTTCTTCGCGTCCACGTCGAAGGCGGCGACGAACTTCACGTCGCTCACGTGGTAATCACCGAAGTTGACGTGCATCAAGCCGGGCACCCGGGTGCCCGGGTCCGCGTCGGCGTAGTAGTGGACGCCCTGCACCAGCGACGCCGCGCAGTTCCCGACGCCCACGATCGCCACCCGCACCGCTCGACGATCTCCGCCCATGGCAGGGCCCTCCTTCTTGCTCATCTGTCGTGTCCTTGCAGTTCTTGCCCGCCGACACTGGGTCGGCCCGGCGCCGCAGCAGACTGCTCGGCGCGTTCGTGTTCGATGATTTCGTCGAGCCAGCGGACCTCGTGCTCGCTGTTGTCCAGCCGGAGGCGGTGCAGTTCCCGGGTGTAGCGGTCGAACCGTTGCTCGGAGCGCGCCAGCGCGCTGCGCAGGCCGTCCCGGCGCTCCTCGACGTGGCGCCGGCGTCCTTCCAGGATCCGCAGCCGGACCTCGGCCGGGGTGCGGGAGAAGAACACCATGTGCACGCCGAATGCGTTGTCGTCGCAGGCCTGCGGCCCGCAATCGCCGACCAGGTCGGCGAACCGCTGCTGCCCGGCGGCTGTGATCCGGTACACGCGGCGCGCTCGACGGCCCCACGCGCGCGAACCAGGCGAGTCGGGTTCCTCCTCGATCAACCCGGCGCGCAGCAGCCTCCGCAACGTCGGGTACAACGTTCCGCAGGACAGTGCGCGGAAGGTGCCGACCGTGTCGTGCAACCGTTTCCGCAGCTCGTAGCCGTGCATCGGGGCCTCGTGCAATAGCCCGAGCACGGCGAGTTCGAGCATCCGCACCTCCTCCGCCCGACGAATTCACCGCCCCATTCCACTGGCGGTGCTGCGGTGAGGCAGACCACCTCGCGGATTATATCGTGCCGATATATCGGATTGCACGATCGCGAGGGGCCTGAGGTGGCGGTCGTCACTGCTGGTAGTGGTCGGTCACGTCGCCTGCCCTGAACGGCGCATAGGGCAGACGTGGTCGACACGTACCCTGTGGTCGTGCGGACCCAACGGCAAGTGGTCGACTACGCGTTGCAGCGCCGAGCGTTGCTCGCGCAAGTCCACGCTGGCCGCGTCGGGGTGATGGAGGTCTGCGACGCCGATCCGTACCTGCTTCGGGCGGCAAAATTCCATGGTGAGCCGAGCGGGGTGACCTGTCCGGTGTGCCGGAAGGAACCGTTGACCCTGGTGTCCTGGGTCTTCGGCGACGCCCTCAAGCATGCGTCCGCAACGGCGCGGGCCCCCGAGGAGCTCGACCGGATGGCGGCCACGTTCGAGGAGTTCAATGTCTACGTCGTAGAGGTATGCCGCACATGTAACTGGAACCACCTTGTGCTGTCGTACGTGACCGGAACCGGCGGCTTGAACGACAGCCGGTCCCGGCGCAAGACTGCAGCGGAGTGACAACGGTCGTGCCCCCGAACACGGCCGCGCGCCCGGTGCGGCGCATCCCCCGACGTGAACGCATCACACGGCGTCCGACGACGCCTGTCCTGGAGGCCCACTCGTGAACGACGAGCGTGACGACCCCACCCGAGGGCGCCACTCAAGGCATCCGCATCCCGACGGCCGAGGCACGCCACCCCCGCCGCGCCCCGGGCCGCCGCGCCCGGGCGACCAGGCACGGCCTCCGCAGCGTCCGATGCCCGGCCCGCAGCAGGGCCCGCCACCGGGACCACCCGGTGCGGGCGGCCCGGCGTGGCCCGGCGAAGAGCCGCGCCCGGGCCCGCGGTCGGCGCCGCCGAACCAGCCGAATCCGCGATGGCCGAGCGGGCCGGACCGCAGCGCGGAGGAAACGCAGCAGAACACCCCGGTGCCACCGCCCGGCCAGCCCATGAACTGGCCGGACGCGCAGCCGCCGCAGGAGCAGACCGGCGCATGGACTCCGTCGTTCGACGACGATGACGACTCGGCGCTGGGCAAGCGGCTCAGCGGCGACTCGGGCGAACCGGAGAACAGCGGCGGGCGCAAGCTCGACCTGCCCACCAGCTACTCCGCGGTTCCCCCGCCGCCGAACGGGGGACGGCAGGGACCACCCCCAGCGCCGCCCGGCGCACAGCAGACCAGGCAGGGGCCGCCGCCCGGGCGTCCGCCGCAGCCGCCCAGCGGCGAACAGCCGACGCAGAACATCCCGCAAACCCCGGCCAGCGATCACGACAGCGATCGCCGCCGGGGTGCAGCCACCGCTAGCGGCGCCGCCGCAGCCGGGATCGCCGGTGCTGCCGCAGGCGCCGGGAGGGCGGGTGCCGCAGGCGCCGCCGGGGCGGGCGTGGCCGGAGCCGGAGGTGCGGCTGGCGCAGCCATGGGTGCCGCAGGCGCAGCGGCGGGCGCCGCAGGCGCAGCTGGTGGCGGTGGGGGCGTAGGCCCCGAGCCGCAGTTGCTCACGCATCAGGAACAGGGCAGTTACAACTACTACGCCGACGACTACGACGACGACTCGTACAGCAGCGGGTACGACGGGAATGATCGGGATGGCGACGACCTCGACAGCCGCAATGGCCATGTCCGGTACCGGGACGACGACTTCGACGACGGCCCGGATGACTTCGCGGATCTGGACGACGACATGAGCGCCGCCCGAGCAAAACGCAGTCGGCTCTGGCGGCGGATCCGCCGGTCCTGCTACGTAGCCGCAGCCTTAGCCGTCGTGGTTCCGGCCGCCGTGTTCATCTACGGCTACATCTTCTGGGATGCGCCGAACGAGGCGAAGGTGATGAGCATGGACCGGCCGATCGAGCTGCAGTACGCCGACGGCAGCCCGATGGGCCGCATGGACGTGCAGGGCTCGCGGGAGGTCCTGCACAGCATCAACGACGTGTCGTTGGCGATGCAGAACGCCACCATCGCGGCCGAGGACTCCACTTTCCGCACCAACCCGGGCTTCGACTTCCAGGGCATCCTGCGGTCGGCCTACTACCTGGTGTCCGGTTCCGGGGTCGGCGGTGGTTCCACGATCACCCAGCAGTTCCTGAAGCTGGACCAGGACCTCAAGAAAGACCCGACGTACATCCGCAAGATCAAGGAAGTCGTGCTGGCGTTCAAGATCACGAACCAGCAGAGCAAAGACGACATCCTGCTCGCCTACATGAACACGGCGGATTACGGGCGCGGCGCGAACGGCATCAGCGCCGCGGCGCGGGCCTACTTCAACAAGAAGCCCAGCGAGCTCAACGCCGCGGAGGCGGCCGTGCTGGCCGGCGTGGTGCAAAGCCCCTACGGCGGCAACGACCCCGGCCAGAACCCGGATAAGGGCAAGAAACGCTGGGAGTACGTCGTCGGGCAGATGGAGGAGAACGGCTTCCTGCAGCCGGGCGAGCGGGAGACCATGACGCTTCCCCAGACCCTGCCTCGCGGGGAGTGGAAGAAGAGCAGCAGGCTCTCCCCCGAACAGGACGCCATCTGGGAGGCCATCAAGCGGGAGCTGGAAGCCCAGGGCCTGTCCGAGAGCGACCTGTCCCGCGGTGGCTACACGATCAGGACCACCATCGATCCGGACACGCAGCAGAAGGCTGAGGCCGCTGTGAAGAAGGTGATGGCTTCGGAGCCGGAGACGCTGCGAACTTCGCTGGTCGCCGTCGATCCGAACAACGGCGAGATCCGGGCTTACTACGGGTCCAAGAACCAGATCGGCGACCTGGACTGGGCAAGCACCCCGCAGGAGCCGGGTTCGTCGTTCAAGCCGTTCGTGGTGATCGCCGGGCTCGAGAAGGGCAAGGGCATCGGCGAGTTCTACGACGGCAGCGGCCCGCAGGTGATCGCCGGGCACGAGTTCAACAACTCGCCCGGTGTGAAATGCGAGATCCCGACGCACTGCGGTGTCCGAGAGGCGATGACCGACTCGGTCAACACGGTGTTCGTCAACATGGCTGCCGACTTCGGCCCCAAGAAGGTTGCCGAGGCCGCGCATCAGGCCGGGATACCGGAATCGACGAAGCTGGAAAGCCCCGACGGCAGCGTGGCCGCTGGTATCGCGCTGGGAATGTACCCGGTGCTTCCGGCGGACATGGCCGCCTCGTACTCCTCGTTCGTCAACGGGGGCAACAAGGTTCCGGCGCACTTCGTTCAGCAGGCCGTCAGCCCGGAGCAGGGCGTGTTCCCGCTCGCGACCGCGAAACCGCAGCCAGCTTTCGGTGACTCGTCGACCAGCAAGGACATCGCCTACAACGTCTCGCAATCGATGCTGGACGTCGCCGCGCACTCGAAGGTCCCGTTGGCGGGCAACCGGCCGGTGGTGTCCAAGACCGGTACCCACCAGTGGCTCAACACCACGAAGAACAAGAACGCCTGGATGATCGGTGCCGTGCCGCAGATCTCCACCGCGGTGGCGATGCAGAACGACGACAGCGGCCCGAAGCCGTTGGAGAACGCCAACGGCCAGAGCTTCTACGGCGGTGGCCTGCCCGCCAAGGTGTGGAAGGAGTTCATGGACTCCTACCTCCAGGGCAAGAAGGTCGTGCCCTTCCCCGAGGGCGACAAGATCGGGCAGTTCCTGGACATCCCGCCGCCGCCCCCGCCGACGTCGCAGGCACCGCCGACGTCCCAGACATCGGCGCCGCCGACGTCGGAGCCCAGCGACACCAGCGAACCGAACAAGCCGACCACCAGCAAGGAGAAGCCGAGCCACTGCGGCTGGCTGGACCCGAACTGCAACAACACCGGTGGCGGAGGCAGCGACCCCGGCGACGGATCGCCGAACAACATGGCGCCGACCCCGACGAGGTGGTCCGGCTGAGCACCTGTTGAACAGACCAGGGGCACCCGCGAGTCGGCGGGTGCCCCTGCGGTTTGTTCGGCCCCAAGTAGCATCCGGTCGTGTCCACCTCGACCGAGCCCGCCAGCACCGAACCGCCGCCGTCCTCCGGCGGTCGCGTGAGCTCGGCGGTGGACAGCGATTCCCTCGGGCCAGCCGATCGCGTCTCGCCGACCTGGACCGAGCCGCTGGCGCAGAAGCTCAGCCGCCCCTTCGGCGGCCGGCTCGGGCGGCACGCGCAGGTCGGGCGGCAGTGGTTCTGGACGCCGCTGCGGGTGATCCTGCTGCTCGCGGTGCTGGTGCTGGCCGCCGCATGGCTGTTCAAGGCACCCTGCCAGGTCACCTACGAGACCGACAGCGGCCCGCAACTGGACTGGCGGAACAGCAAGCAGTACACGGCGATGTGCTACACCGACATCATCCCGCGCTACGGCCTGGGTGATCTCGCGCCGGACACCGCGTTCCCGTACAAGACCTCGTGGTTGGAAAACCCCGGCACGCCGCAGCAGCAGATCCGGTACATGGAGTACCCGGTGCTGACCGGGTTGTTCCAGTGGGTCAACGCGCGGGCCGCGGACGGATGGGCGACCCTGGCGAGCTTCGGGTGGTTGCCGTCCGCGCTGACGAGCGTGCTGTACTTCAACATCTCGACGTTCTGGCTGGCCGCGGCCTGGTTGGTGACGATCTGGGCACTGGTGCTGCTGTGCCGCCGGCGTGTTTGGGACGCCGCGCTGGCGGCGGTGTCACCGCTGGTCTTCGTGCACGCATTCACCAACTTCGACGCCCTGGCCACGGCATTCGGTACTGCTGGGCTGCTCGCGTGGGCGCGGCGCCGGCCAGTGCTTGCCGGGGTGCTGATCGGGATCGGCGGCGCGACGAAGCTCTACCCGCTGTTCTTCCTGGGCCCGCTGCTGGTGCTGGCCTGGCGGGCCGGGAAGCTGGCGGACGCGCTGCGCTCGGTGCTGGCCGCCGCGGTGGCCTGGCTGGTGGTCAACGTGCCGATCCTCGTGCTCTACCCGGCGGGGTGGCGCGAGTTCTTCCGGCTCAACAACGAACGACCGGCCGATCCGGACTCGCTCTACAACGCCCTGATGCACTTCACCGGCTGGGCGGGCTTCGACGGCCCGCTGCGCGACGGCGCTACGCCGACGGTGCTGAACACGGTCAGCCTTGCCCTGTTCCTGGTCGCGTGCCTCGGCCTCGGGTGGTTGGCGCTGGCCGCGCCGACCCGACCGCGGGTGGCGCAGCTGTGCTTCCTGGTGGTGGCGGCGTTCCTGTTGACCAACAAAGTGTGGAGCCCGCAGTACTCGCTGTGGCTGGTGCCGCTGGCGGTGCTGGCGATCCCGCGCTGGCGGCTGCTGCTGAGCTGGATGATCATCGACGCCGCGGTGTGGGCACCGCGGATGTATTACTACCTCGGCACCGGCAACAAGGGGCTGCCGGAGGGCTGGTTCCTCGGCGCCGTGGTGATCCGCGACGCGATGGTGGTCGGCCTGTGCGTGCTGATCATCTTCGAGATCGTTCGGCCGGAGCGGGACAAGGTCCGCGCGGCCCTCGTGATGCGGGGCGGGCGCGAACCGGGTGCCTTCGACGACCCGAGCGGCGGAATCCTGGACGGAACACGCGATCGGTTCGTGTTACCCGGCATCGCCCGTTGGGGTAAGGAACGGCCCATATCCGGGGAGCAGAACCTGGCGTCGAGGCGGTGATCTTCTCCCACCCTGGAGGTGCTCCGTCGAAGCTTGGCCGTCGATCCCTGACCATCGTCCTCACCGCGGCAGCTGCGCTGGCCGCGCCCACAGCATCCGCATCGGCCCAGGAAGACCTGAGCCGGACGCCGTTGGTGCGCTACGAGATCCGAGGCTGCCGGAGGGCCCCGGGTTCGTGCCGTTCGAGGTGGCCATCGGCGGCGAGCGGCGGAGCGTCGGGGGCATCGGCCCCGGTGCCCTGGTGTCCCGGTGCCCTGGTGTCCGCGCAGGTCGCGCTCGCTGGCGCGGGCGTGGCCGAGGTCCGGGTGACATCCGGCGACCGGGTCCTCGCGAGCCGCACCTACCAGGCCAGGTGCTGACCGAGTCCGCAGTGCTAAGTGCCCGCTCGATCCCCCGGCCAACCGGGCACCGGCACGTTCGGGGTACGCCCGTGTGGGCTACGCCTGCGGACCTGGGTCAGGGGAATCTCGGGGTCGCTCCCTGACGCGTCGCGCCGCCGCGGCAGCGAACATGGAGACATGACGACGTACCAAATGCCCCTGTCCCGGCCGAGCGAGAAGGCGATGATCGCGGGCGTGTGCGCCGGTCTGGCCGATCGGTTCGGCATGAAGCCGTTCACCATGCGCCTGTTGTTCCTGCTGTCCTGCCTGCTGCCGGGACCCCAGTTCGTCATCTACATCGTGCTCTGGATCCTGATCCCGAAGCGCTGAACCGGCTGCGCGCCGGGGCCTGAACCGACCACTTGAAGCTAGGAGCGGCGGACGTACCAGGTCGTGACCAGGAGCGGACTGCGCTGGAGGATGCCCGCGGCGACGAGCGCGGAGCGGATGAGCAGCGCCGCGCTCGCCGCTGCCGAGCTCAGCGCTTGGAGCAGCGGGAAGGCGAGCGGAATTCACCTCGCCAGCACCGCGATCGCGACAGCACTGCCGCCGTGATCACGTGTGGTTAGCCGATGTGCGAGACCTCAGCCCAGGCGACGGTGAGCAAAGCGAGCCCGACCTTCTGCGTTGCCCTTCGAGAGCTCGCGCAGCGGCGTACCCGGGCCACCGGCGAGCGCGAACCGTTCGAGCCACCGGTCGGCCCGATCCCGTGCCTGCGAAGCGGACAATCCGCCGATCCGGCCGAGGTGGCGGAGGTAGGCGCTGGCGCTCACCCGCCGCAGGGCGGGAAACCGATCCGGCACGTACCCGGTGCGCGGCCGCCCGGTGACAGTTCCGCCGGACGGCCGCGAAACCCCGGGAGGATCCGCCGCAGCGTGGATGTCCCGGACCCGTTGGAGCCCAGGATCAACGCCCCGGAACCGCCACCCCAGCCTCCATCGCGGTGCGATTTATATGGAAACGAAGAACGAGTTGTCCACAACCTGCGGTGTGTCGTGGTATGACACGCCGGAGTGGTGCGGTCAGCGGCGGGCGTGGGCGTCGAGGACGTAGGCCACGGCCGAAGTGACCTTGGCCGCGAACGCGAGGTGCAGCGACTCGTCCGGCACGTGCGCGTTGCTGTCAGGCCCGAGCGCCCCGGTCACGAGGAACTGCGCGTCCGGGTAGGCGTTGTGCAGCAGGCCCATGAACGGGATCGAGCCACCGAGCCCCATCGTCCGCCAGCCGGCGCCGAACACCTCGTCGCTGGCCTGGTCCAGCGCCTCCACCAGCCACGGCGCCGGGTCGGGCGCGTTCCAGCCCAGCCCGGCCTCGGAGTGCCCGAAGGTCACCTTCGCGCCGTACGGCACGTCGGTGGTCAGCCGCTCCTCAACGGCGCGCAGCGCCGCATCCGGGTCGGCCGTCGGCGGCAGCCGGAAGCTCAGCACCAACGTCGTGAAGGGCCGCAGCACATTGCCCGCGTCCGCAGGCTTGGGTAGTCCGTCGGCGCCGATCACAGACAGCGTCGGCCGCCAGGTGCTGTTCAGGGCGAGCTCGACCTCTTCCTCGTCGACCGGCCGCAAACCCTCCGGCCACGGCACGACGTTGCGCACCAGACCGGGCGCGGCCTCGATCGCCGCCTTCGCCTCGGCGACCCGGTTTTCAGGGATCTGCACGTTCAGCTCGGGCACCAGGATCTCGCCGGTCGCGGAGTCCTCCAGCCGATCGAGCAGCTGCCGCAGCACCCGGAAGGAGCTGGGTGCGATGCCGCTGGCGATGCCGGAGTGCAGGCCGCTATCGAGTACCCGCACCCTTACCTCCAGCGACACCATGCCGCGCAGCGAGTTCGTCAGCCACAGCCGCTCGTAGTCGCCCGCGCCGGAGTCCAGGCACACCACCAGCGACACGTTGCCGAGCTGGTCCGAGAGGTGCGAGAGGTAGGCGGGCAGGTCGGGGCTGCCGGACTCCTCGCCGGTCTCCAGTAGCACCACGCAGCGCGTGTGCGCGCCGCCGTGCGTTCGGACCGCCTCGATCGCGGTGATCGCCGCGTACCCGGCGTAGCCGTCATCGGCGGCACCGCGCCCGTACAGCCGGCCGTCGCGGACCACCGGGGTCCACGGCCCGAGCCCTTCGGACCAGCCGCCCAGCGGAGGTTGCTTGTCGAGGTGGCCGTAGAGCAGCACCGTCTCGTCGGGGGCGCCCTCGCTGGCCGGGATGTCCACCACCAGCAGCGGGGTGCGTTCCGGCAGCCGCACGACCTCGATGTTCGCGCCGGCGATGTCCCGCGCCGCGATCCACGACCGCAGGTGCTCGATGGCGGCGGCGAGGTGCCCGGCGGCGGCCCACCCGGTATCGAAGGCGGGCGAGATCGCCGGGATCTTCACCAGCTCGCAGAGGCTCGGCAGGACAGATTCGTCCCACGCCTGTTCAACGTTCTTCGCTACGGCTGCACGATCCACGCCGCGATCCTATGCCCGCTGCGACCTGGTCGTCGTGGATGTCCGGAACTGCTCAGCAGCCCCCGAGGGGCGTGCAGCTCGCTGGAGTAGCGGGCATGGACAGGGCCATGAAGGGCATGCCCGTCGCGGCGGACCGGTCTTCGATGCGGACCGCCCCGATCGCCCGCCCGATCGGGTCCCGCTGTCCGAAGACCGCCAGCGTCGCCCGGTCTGCCGGGAACGGGATCAGGTCGTCGCCGAGCTCGCCGCCGTGCACGATCCCGGCGAGCGCGACGGTGCGCGGATCCCGCTTCGCCCAGCCGTTGAGCAGGTACCAAAGTCGCGAGAGCACCGAATTGCGGACCTTCGGGTCCGGCACGTAGCGCGTGCTGGCGAACGACCCGCTGGCCGTTTCGGGCCGGAGGAGCCCGCCAGCCATGAGGTGGTGCAGCCACATCTCGTACAGGCGAGCCTGCTCCCTCAAGAAGCTGGTCAGCCGGATCGCCGTGCGCCGCTGGACCAGCTCGCCGAACAGCTGGTCCAGCAGCGGGTGCCGCGTCGCGGCCGGATCGGTGACGAAGGCGTAGCTGCCGTCGATCATGATGCGGCGTTGCAGGGCCAGCTCGCCGATCACGCCTGCGGCGACGGCGAGTCTGGTCGACGAGCCGTAGTCGTGTCCGGCGGCGGTGCGGCCGATCAACATCAGTTCCTCGGGCAGGATCAGTTCCACGATCGAGTCCTCAGCTGCCGGCCGTCGTGGCGGCGGTGGTCGCGGCCGCAGCACCGGCGGCGATCGCGACCGTCGCGGCGGCGACCACGGCTTCAACGGCCTTGCCGAGCTGCTCGCCCTTGCTGATCTCTTTCAAGCGCTTGCGTTCGGCCCGCTCCAGGCCGAGCGATCGGACCAGGCCGGTCGCGTGCACCATCGCCGCGAGCAGCGCCTGCCGGTTGTCGAGTTCGACCTCGTCGCGGGCGACCTTGCGGAGCTCCTCGATCAACGCCTGCCGCGCCGCAGGGTCCGGGATGTACTTGTTGTACGGGATGAACAGAGCCGACTTCTGCTCGCAGCGCATCAAGCCCCGCTCCGCCAGCGCGGCGCAGTGCGCCTTGCGCACGCTGCGCCGGTGCTGGATGAAGCTCGTCGCGGCCACCGGCTTGTTCGCCGCACCGGCCTTCCGCACCAGGAACGCAACGCACTCGTCGAGCCAGTCGATGCCGCTCGGACTGGCGTCGACCACCTGCACCTTCTTGCCGGCGAACTCGACCCGGTGCCGCAGCACGAGCTCACCGAGCTCCGCCGCCCCGGTGTGATCGGACGTCGAGTAGTGCGAGCCGTTGTCCTTCTGGAGCAGCAGTACGAACTCTTCGGGCAGGGTCAGCGCGGTCATGCGCCCCATTCTCCCAACGAAACCGGCTTCACGTGGCTGAATCCGCCAAGTGCAGGTCTTCGTCAGACGCGACCCATAGACGCGACCCATCCGTCGCGAGGAAGCGCATCGCCAGCGGCTTCGCAGGCACGATCTCTTGAGCTTCGAAACGGGCGACCTCGGTCTCCGGCACCTCGGCTGCCTCGGCGAGCTCAGCGGATGTCCAGCCCTGCTCCTGGCGTACCACGCGCACCATGGGCACCAGGGCCTCGGTGTCGTGGGGGTGCTCAGCCATGCGAAGCTCTCCCGGCCGTCCAGCGGTCGAAGACGTCGACCTTATCCGGAACTGGCGGCGACGAACGCCTCATCCGCCCGCAACCACGATCACCGCCGGAACCGCCGTGATGGCCACCAGCGCCGCGGTGACCGCGGTGCCAACGGTGGTGCCCAGGTCCTCGGCTTCGGCGATGGCCTTCAGCCGGGTCCGCTGGGCCCGGTCGAAACCGAGCAGGTAGAGCAGCCCACTGCGGTAGACCAGCGCGCTGAGCAGCGCCAACCGCCCGTCCACCGGCTGCTGTTCGACAGCGACCTCGCGCAGTTCGGTAAGCAGCGCCCCGCGAACGGCACGTTCCGGGTAGTAGCGGTCGTCGGGCAGCACGCCCAGGAACTTCCGGTGCTCGCGCCGCAACAACCCGTGCTCGACCAGCACCATTCGATGCGTCGCGAACGCGCCCGTGCGGCCCTGCAACCACCCGCTCAGCTCGACCGCGCGGTTCGCCCGCCCCACCCGCTGCTGGAGGTCCGCGAGCGACCGGTCCATCCACGGCAGCCCGCTCGAAGCGGTGTCGACCAGGCGCACCGCAGTGCCCACCAGCTCGACGCGGTCCCGCAGGGCCAGCTCGCCGATCTCGGCGGCGGCGGTCGCCGTGTTCGGGTTCGCGCTGACGTAGTACGTCCCGTTGTCCTTGCACATCAGCAGGGCCAACTCGTCGGGCAGCGCAAGCGGGTTCGCGAACTCGGCCACGAGTCCAGTCTGTCCCATTTCCCGGCGGACGGCTGTCGTGAGCTCGGCCCACCTGCTCGTCGACCTCGGCGACGATCCGGTGAAACGATCCAATGCAGCCAACGGGACGATCTCGGCGGCCGGAGGAATGCCCTCGCAATATCGGTACCGCGATGGTCCGCAAAGCATTAGTCGGAGATCCATTAATTCGATGACCTGCGGTTTTCGCCTGATCGGCGGCGAACTACGGTGATCTCGTGGGAAGACGCCGGCCGGGCCGCGGCCGTGCCGAATCCCTGTGGCAGGGCTCACGGAATCGGCCGGTTTCGTGCCAGGATGGCGGGGAGCGATCCAACCGCTCCGGCTGGAGCAATCGGGTGACCTAACAGGTCGCCGGCGCTTCGGTCGGGGTTGTCGGGCCACACCGCCACAAGCGGGTGGACCGGCGCGACACGAGGAGATCACACATGTCCCCCGAGCAATGGACGCGACCCGAAGCCGAAGGCGCCGCTGGTCCCCCTGCCGCTATCGCAGCGAAACCCACAAGGGAGCAGGTGATCGCCGGTTTGCGCGCCACAAGCGAAGGTGGAGCTGACCTAGTTCAGCTACTCACCCCGGAAGGCCAGCGGGTAACACACCCTGACTTCGACATCGACGTCTCCGACGCGCAGCTGCGCGACCTGTACCGGGACATGGTGTTGGTCCGCCGCGCCGACCGGGAGGGCAATGCCCTGCAGCGGCAGGGCCAGCTGGGCATCTGGGTACCGCTGCTCGGCCAGGAAGCCGCCCAGATCGGCGCCGGCCGGGCGATGCAGCCGCAGGACATGGCTTTCCCCAGCTACCGGGAGCACGGCGTCGCCTGGTGCCGCGGCATCGACCCGACCGAGTTGCTGGGCATCTTCCGCGGTACCGACCACGGCAGCTGGGACCCGAACAGCATGCGATTCCACCTCTACACGATCGTCATCGGCAACCAGTGCCTGAACGCCACCGGTTACGCGATGGGCCAGCGCTTCGACGGCAAGGTCGGCGACCCGAACGGCGAGGCCACCATGGTCTTCTTCGGTGACGGCGCCACCAGCCAGGGCGACGTGCACGAGGCCATGGTGTGGGCGGCGGTCTACGACGCCCCGCTGGTGTTCTTCTGCCAGAACAACCAGTGGGCGATCTCCGAGCCGTTGGAACGCCAGACCCGCGTGCCGCTCTACCGCCGCGCCAGCGGGTACGGTTTCCCAGGCATCCGGGTGGACGGCAACGACGTGCTAGCCAGCCTCGCGGTCACCAAGTGGGCGCTGGACGAATGCCGCCAGGGCAACGGGCCAATGCTCATCGAGGCGTTCACCTACCGGATGGACGCGCACACCACCTCCGACGACCCGACCCGCTACCGGCTGGCCGACGAGCAGGAGGCCTGGAAGCTCAAGGACCCGATCGAACGGCTGCGGGTGCACCTGGTCCGCGAACAGATCGCCGACCAGAGCTTCTTCGACGGCATCGACACCGAGGCCGACGAGCTCGCCGCCCGGCTGCGCGACTACTGCTTCAACATGCCCGAACCACCACCGGAGCGGATGTTCTCCGAGGTTTACGCGGAAGACACCCGGCAGTTGGCCGCCCAGCGCGAGGGTTACCTCCAGTACCTGGCCGGATTCGCCGACGAGGCGATGGCAGGAGGTGTGCGCTGATGGCCGCGCCCGCATTGGAGCGCCCGACCGCAACGGCCGGCGCCCAAACCGTCACGATCGCCAAGGCGCTGAACATGAGCCTGCGCGCGTCGCTGGAACGCGACCCGAAGGTCCTCGTTATGGGCGAGGACGTCGGCAAGCTCGGCGGCGTCTTCCGGATCACCGACGGCCTGCAGAAGGACTTCGGCGAGCACCGCGTGCTGGACACCCCGCTGGCGGAGTCCGGCATCATCGGCACCGCGATCGGGCTGGCCATCCGCGGCTACCGGCCGGTGTGCGAGATCCAGTTCGACGGGTTCATCTTCCCCGGCTTCGACCAGATCGTCTCCCAGCTGTCCAAGCTGCACTTCCGCAGCCAGGGCAAGCTGAAGATGCCGGTCGTCGTGCGGGTGCCCTTCGGCGGCGGCATCGGCGCCGTGGAACACCACTCGGAGTCGCCGGAATCGCTGTTCGCGCACGTCGGCGGGCTGAAAGTGGTCTCGTGCTCGAACCCGGTGGACGCCTACTGGATGCTGCAGCAGGCAATCGAGTGCGACGATCCGGTGCTGTTCTTCGAGCCGAAGCGCCGCTACTACGAGAAAGCCGAGCTCGACCCGAGCACGCCGCCGGTCCCGCTGTTCAGCTCGCGCGTGGTGCGCGCGGGTTCGGCGGTGACCGTCGCTGCGTATGGGCCGATGGTGCGGACCTGCCTCGACGCGGCGACCGCCGCCGCCGAGGACGGCCTGGAGCTGGAGGTCATCGACCTGCGCACGCTGTCCCCGCTGGATCTGGACCCGGTGTTCGACTCGGTGCGCCGCACCGGTCGGTTGGTGCTGGTCAGCGAGGCACCCGCGGAGGCTTCTGTCACCTCCGAGATCGCGACCCGGGTGCACCAGGAATGCTTCTACTCGCTGGAAGCACCGGTGCTGCGTGCGACGGGCTTCGACACGCCGTATCCGCCCAGCAAGCTGGAGGAGGGCTACCTGCCCGACCTCGACCGGGTGTTGGACGCGGTCGACCGCTCGCTGGCGTACTGAAAGCCTGGCCTTTCGAACTCGTTTGAGCGGCGGTGCCGGTAGCGGAACCTCAGACGCCGTCTCGTCTGCGGGGTCCCCATTTGCGCAGGTTTCCAATACGCGGCTTCGGGGCTGTCCTCCCCAGACGACGCCTGACAACCCACGGCGGTGCCGGTTGTGAGGGTGGGCCAAGCGCCTTCGGCGCTTCAAAGACAAAACCAACAAAGTTCGCCAACAGGCTCTGAGGGAGTCGTTCGATGGCACTGAAGCACTTCCCGCTGCCCGACGTCGGCGAGGGGCTGACCGAAGCGGAAATCCTCGGCTGGCGCGTCCGGCCCGGTGACGCCGTCACCGTCAACCAAGTGATAGTCGAGATCGAGACGGCCAAGGCGTCCGTCGAGCTGCCCTGCCCGTGGGCCGGCACGGTCCGCGAGCTGCTCGCCGAGCCGGGGCAGACAGTCGAGGTCGGGTCGCCGATCATAGCGATCGACCTCGAAGGATCGGCTGGCGAAGCGGCCCCTGCCGCGGAGTCCGGCAAGATCGGCGAGGAGTCCAACGGCCGCATCGCCACGCTGGTCGGCTACGGCCCGCGAACGGCGAGCGCGAAGCGCCGCCCGCGCAAGGGCCGGGCCGGGGCGCAGCCCGTTGCGGCGCAGGGCGTAGAGGTTCAGGAACCTGCTCCCGAACCGGCCGCAGCAGCTCCCGGGGTGTCGCAGCAGGGCGGCTACGTGCCGCTGGCGAAGCCACCGGTGCGCAAGCTGGCCAGGGACCTCGGGGTGGACCTGCACGCGCTGGCCGGCTCCGGATCCGGCGGTGTGATCACCCGCGCCGACGTGCACTCCGCCGCGGGTGGCGCGGCCGTTCCCGCCACCGCAGCACCGACCGGGCGTCAGCGGCGGGTACCGATCAAGGGCGTCCGCAAGGCGACCGCGCAGGCCATGGTGGACAGCGCGTTCACCGCGCCCCACGTCACCGAGTTCCTCACCATCGACGTCACGCCGATGATGGAGCTGCGGGAGCGCCTGAAGTCGCACCCGGAGCTCCGCGGCGTCAAGATCACGCCGCTGGCGTTCGCGGCGAAGGCCGTGTGCCTCGCCGCCCGCCGCACCCCGGACGTGAACGCCACCTGGGACGAAGCGGCCGGCGACATCGTCTACAAGGACTACGTGAACCTGGGCATCGCGGCGGCCACGCCGCGCGGCCTGGTGGTGCCCAAGGTCCGCGACGCCGACCAGATGTCCCTGAAGGAGCTGGCTGAGGCGCTGGAGCGGCTCGCCACGACCGCGCGGGAGGGCAAGACGACCCCGGCCGAAATGGTGGGCGGCACGATCACGATCACCAACGTCGGCGTGTTCGGCGTCGACACCGGGACGCCGATCCTCAACCCGGGCGAGTCGGCGATCCTCGCGCTCGGCGCGATCCGCGACATGCCGTGGGTGGTGGACGGCCAGGTGGTGCCCCGCAAGGTGTGCCAGCTGGCGCTGAGCTTCGACCACCGGGTCGTGGACGGCCAGCAGGGCTCCCAGTTCCTGGCGGACGTCGGGGCCCTCCTGTCCGACCCCGGCATGGCCATCACCTACTGACCGAGCGCAAGGGCACCTCTGACCGGCCAAGCCGACCGGCCAAGTCGGTTGTAGGTGCCCTCCTTCGGTCGTTCACCGGCGTTTGAAGGTGCGGGCGCCTTCGGCGGGCGTCCAGTGCTGGATGACCAGGTGGGTCTGGTCGTCGGAGACACCCGTCGTCGTCACCTCGGTGACTTCCAGGCGGAAGAGGTGCGAGTCCTCGCTCGGCGGCTTGACCTCTTCGACCCAGGCGCGCCGCTCATCACCGGTGACCTCGATCGCCCGGCCGGCGATCTTCACGTCCGGGCCCGCCATCGAGCCGTCACCGGGATTGGCGTGCAGCGCGAACCGGGGGTCGCGGCGCAGGTCCAGGGCCTTCCTGGAGCCCGGCATCGAACCCAGGGTCAGGTCCGGGCCGCGCCAGCCGACCTCCGTGCCGCTGACCCGTGGCGAACCGTCCCGGCGCAGGGTGGCCAGCACGTGGTGCTTGGCAGCCTCCAGCTGCGCCCGGGCGGTCTTCGCCAGTTCGGGGGCCTGTTCAGCGAATTCCAGCCACGTCGTCATGCGCGCCATCGTGACAGGCGTCACCGGCAGCGCATGTCAGATCAGTCGCCCTTGCGCCGCCGCCCGCCGCGCCGGGACCTGCTGCCCGCCGATGCCGCGACCGGCTCGACCGCCTCCGCTGATTCGGCCGCCGCCGACGACTTCTGCTCGTCGTACTCGCGGAGGAAGTCGAACGCGTGCTGGTCGAAGTCGTGGATGTCGAGCTCGGGCAGCTCGCCGAGCTCCTTGTTCAGTTCCCGGAAGATCGGTGTCTCCAGGTCAGGGGTGGTCTTCTTCACCGCTTCGCCCTCCCGTTCACTCTCGAAGCTGTGGCCGGGCCACCGTGAGCGGCGTCGTCGCCCACCACGTCCCGTTCCGAGCCCTCCCCGCGGCGCTCGCCCGGCGCGGTGTCGGGCACCGCAGGGCGCCCATCCCCACGTGGGCGTGACGCGCGTCGGAGCGGATGATGACTTCGCCGCCGCCGACGTTCATTCGTTCGGACCAACGATAATGGTGCACCTGCCGAGTTGCGGTGGTGCAGGGACCCACGAAATCGTGCACCTTCTAACATTGACCTGAGCGAGGTTTGTGCAAATCCGCACCGTGGCGAGCGCCACGCGGCGAATCCGGGCCAAACATGGTCGACCGTGCATCCCGGGCGGCCCGGTGAAGGGTGAATTCGGGATCCTCGCGGCGGCTGGGCGGCGGGCACGGCGCGCCGAGATCGGCGTCCAGGCGGATAAGCCGGTACCACGGTCGGCCTAGCCCGCACCCCCGATCGAGTCTCGTTGCGAGGTCCGCGACCACGGCCCGCGACGGCTGCCGCCGCCGGGATTGACCCGCCTGATCGGACTATCCGGGCGGCATCGGGCGCGAGGTGGCACTGACCATCGAAGCGTCGGGGCGCCGAGCCCCGTCGAAGGGGAACACGATCACGGGAAACCGCGTCGGGCGGGCTGCCGTCGCTGCCGCGCTCGCGGATCCGTGGGGCGTCGGCACGACGGTCGACTTGCAGTGATCCCCGGTGTAGCGGGCCGGAACCCTCCCCCGGCCCGCGCCACCCCCTCGGTGGACTTAGCGGAGCTGGCCGAGGATCTGGCTGCGGGTGCCCCACCGGCCCTGGATGGCTGGCTCAGGCGATGTGGCGCCCCGAGATGGCCCTGGCCACCACAAGTTGCTGGATCTGCTCGGTGCCTTCGAAGATGTCGTAGATCTACGGATCGGAACAGTGCCACCTGCGGCAAGATCCTTAATTGGGCTTCTGGCCAGCTAAAATCACGTTTGGCGTAGTTGGTCGTCATTGAACGTGAGGGACCCTGCGACGGAACAGAGCCGGAACAGGAACAGGACCGGAGCATGAACCCAGCTGCGGATCTGCCGCGAGTTAGCGATCACTCGCCGTAACGACAGCGCCCCACCTCGGATCAGCTCCGAGATGGGCGCTGTACTGACTCGCGTCAGAGGTCGAAGTGGCCGGCCTTGAGGCCGGGAAGGAAGGCCTCCCACGTGGAGCGGTCGAACACCAGGGTTCCGCCATCGCGGTCTTTGGTGTCGCGAACCCCAACCACCTCGGTCGCAAGCCCCACCTCGACACAGTTGTTAGCGCCGCCGCTGCTGCGGCTGCTCTTGCGCCAGGACACCTGGGCCAGGTCCAGGTTTTTCATCGTTCACCACTCATGACAGTCGAGCTATCGCTGCGTCAAGCGCGGCAAGTGTCTCACGTTCACTCAATGCGGCGACCCCGAGACGAGAGAACACCAGCTCGTACACGTCGGTGTGCGCTCGCTTGTCCCAGAAATCGGAGCTCGTCAGGTCTTCGAGATAGACATACGTGGCGCCCACGTCGTAGAGATCCAAGAGCGTGAATCCCGTCCCCAAAGCCGCGTGCTCTCCAGCAGCAAAGGACAGCACTTGCAGCGTCACGTTCGGGAGTGACGCGACGTCCTTCAGATGCCGAAGTTGTTCCTGGAGTACATCCGGGCCACCAACCTGCCGATACAGCGCCGCTTCACCGAAGATGACGTGAATTTCCGGCGCGTTCTCACGGGTCAAGAGCTCATGCCGCTTGATCCGGTTGCCCACTGTCCGATCGATCTCCGCGGGCGCTACGACTACGGACGTGGCTATCACAGCTTTGGCGTATCGCTCGGTCTGCAGCAGCCCACTGACAAGCTCGGCGTCATAAACGCGGAGCCGGTCCGCGTCGGATTCCATCCCGATGTAGCCACGAGCCCAGTCCGGGACCTTGCCGTACGACCCGCGCTTGCGAGCCTCCTGGCCGAGCTTGCGGACGCGCTCCGCCGTCTCCTCCGACGCCTCGAACAGGTCGAGGAGGTTGTTCACCTCATCGGCCGCGACAGTTGCCTGCCCCTGTTCGATGCGGCTGACCTTCGTGGCGTGCCACCCGAACCGGTCGGCAAGGTCCTCGCGGGACAACCCGACGTTGTCGCGTAGGGCACGCAGCTCCCGACCGAGCTGAACGCGCAACACCTTCGGACTCCGGGACTGTTTACCGGCCATCCACGACACCGTCCTCTCCACATGCTTCAGGAGTTGTCGATCAGTCTGCACGAGCGATGCGGCCTTCAATGTGAGTGACCCTTTCGGCGGAACAGCAAGTCGCAGTGCGACTTATATAGTGACCTGCACAGACAGTGATGCTATACACAGCACGAGTTGTTTCTGTGCAAGTTCGAGCCCCGTGGGGTGCGAGGAACGGAGGTGCCGGATGGCAGTTGCGATCGCTGCCAGAGCGCAGGCGCCGCAAGCTCAACGAGACTCCGCCGTGACGCAACGAGTTGCCACCACTCGCTCGGCGCACGGCGGTACCGCGGGACCGGTGGAGATCGCTGCGTTGACCACCGGTCCCGCACCTTCGAAGGCGGTGGGGTGATGTACCGCCCGCACCCCTTTTCCTGGGTCCCTGCCGCCGGTCAACGGCACGCGGCAACTGATCAGAGGCCAGCAGGAGGATGGCCAGACGGTACGGCCGTCACGGCCTTGTGCGATCGGCGCATTCAGCCGGAATCCGGGGAACTGGCGTGGCTCTGGCCGACGTGCCCGGAGTGCAACAAGGCGGCCCACGTGCTCGCGGGCATCCCGATGCCGGTTGCCCAGACGCCAGAGCAAGGGCGTCGGCGAGTTCTGGAAGGCCAGAAGAAGTGAGCCGCACCGAGGTTGACGAACTGCTGAGCGCGCTGCGGCGTCAGGGCGGGGTGCTCTACGTGTTCGGCCCGAAGGACGGCCCCGAACTGTTGGCCCACGTGTTCCAGTGGCCGACATGCGCTGACGTCGTGATTCTCCGCGGTGAGGACGACGCGACCGCCTACCGCACCCCGACCTTGACCGACACCGACGTGTTCGCCCCCGTGCTGGTGTCCTGGCAGTACCACTCCACAGCCGTATGGACCCTCCGGGCTGCGCTCACGCTTCCGCAGCCCGGACACGTTCATGCCCCGATCGCGGTGCTGCGGCCGGACCCGCTGTGCTTCCTACCCGCCGACATCGGCCGGCCGATCACGATCCGCCCCACCTCACTCACCGGGCAAGCGCACCTTGCGCGGCCGGTCCTCACGGAAAGGGCACAAGCATGATCACCATGGTCATAACGGCAGTAGCTTTCGCGCTCGCGGCCCTGATTTGGTGTGCAAATCGCTACTTCTCCCGTTCACAGCACGGCGGAAGCGGTGAAGGTGCGCTGACGGTCCAGTTCCTGATCGAGCGCATTGAGACCGAGACCAGCAGCGGCCGTCACCAGCTGCGTCTCCCGCGAACGATCCGCGGGGACTTGGCCGACGCGCTCGCCGTCGAGCAGCCCCAGGGCCTGCCAGTGCCGCGAACAGCATCCCCCGCGTTCGCTGCCGACTTCGCCACGCCATCCGACGACCTACTGCAGTGCGTCCTCGCCGGGCTGCGACGCCTGTAGCTCCGGATCGGATGCCGTGACCCCCGACTGGCGTCCGGACCGGGCGGGTGGGAGGTGCCTTGCCCCCGAGGCATCTCCCACCCGCAACCACCTTGCCCTCTTCGGTCACATAGGAGTGTGTTGTGCCAGCAGATCAGTCCGCTGCGGACATTCCCGCCGGGCGCTGGGTCGCGTTCGGCTACCAGAACCACGTCCTGCCCATACCCACCGACGGTGCGCCCCGGGCTGGCACGAAGGTGGAGGCGCTGTGCGGCGTACTCGTTCTGGCTGGTGAGGAGTCCGATCCAGACGATCGACCGGTGTGCGCGTGGTGTTCCGGTGAGGTGCGCGACGGGCACGTCCGCATCGTGCCGTCGTCCAGCTGAAACAGGAACTGGCCGCGGAATTATCGGAGGGGGAACCGAGAATCCCGCGGCCAGCAGCACGGAGAAGCTATAGAGGGTGCGGCGGTGCTACTTCTTCTCCGGCGGTCGAGGCGGCAGACCGGGCTCGTTGCCCCAGTCACCGAACACCGGCGGTGCGGTCTTGGGTAGGCCGAGGTCGTCGAACAGCTCGGAGGTCTCCTCGACGTACTTATTCTCGTGGTCCTTGTCCTCCTCGCCTTCACCCCGGCCGCGCCCGGCCGCACCGGCTGCGCCGCCGGGTCCACTTGGGCCGCCGCGCGCCGCTGCTCCACCGGCGGTCGTGGCGTTGCCGACTCCAGGCACGCCGGAGCCGGACCGTCCGCCACCACCGAGCGAGCCAGCACCGGGGCCGCCACCGCGAACACCCGGACCGGGACCAGGCGTGGTTCCCCGGCCCGTGCCAGATCCCACGCCGGAGCCGGTTCGGCCGCCGGTCCCCGGTGCTGGCGTGCCGGTGCCCGAGCCGCTGGGCGGGATCACCGCGCCACCGACGAATCCGCCACCGGGCGCAGGCGTCGGGGCCACCGTGCCCGGCAACGGTGCGCCGCCGGCCGCGGGCGGTGTGGTCCATGCCGAACCGGACTCGGCTGGGGTCTGCGGTGCCGGATTGAGCGGTGAATGCTCCGTCGGTGTCGGCGTGAACGGCGTCGGGGCGGTCGAGGTGTGCGGGACCTGCCGTTGGTCGCTGGTCGTGGCGTTGGTCGAGGTGTAGCCGGTGCTGGGCTGGTCGACCTTGCTCACCGGTGTGGTGGCCGCCGGGGTGACGTCGGCGTCGAACCTCGGTGGCGGGTCGAAATGCTGCACCGCGCTGGCCCGGCCGTTGCTGTCCTTGGTGTAGGACGCGTACTGCTCCCTGGCTTCGGTGTCGACCTTGGCGTGGATCTCCTCGTGCGCGGCCCGCACGCCGGTCTTGGTTCCGTAGGAGATCGGGTTGACGTAGTCGGTCCAGCCGATGTTGTCCGGCGGCACCTGGTGCGGCGGCGGGAACCGGTTCTTGAAGTCCGCCGAGCCCTGGGCCTGCTGCTCGATTGCAGCCCCAACCTGCGAAGCGACCTCGACCGACTGCCGGGTGTCCTGCGCCAGCGGCGTCACCGCTTCCTTGGCCTGTTCCCCGGCCGCGCCTTCCATGACGACGTCGAACTTCTTGAGCACCTGGTCCAGATCCGCGTCGGCTTCACCGAACGTGGCGCTGACCCGCTCCCGCCAGCTCGCCGCCGCCCGCGACGCCGCGGCCACCCCAGGCCCGGTCTCGACGTCCCCGTAGATCTTCGGGTGGTCGAATGCCGCCTGGGCTTTCCCTGGCACCTCCCGAGTACCGAACAACCAGCCGAACAACTCCATGAGATCCCCTCAGTGTCCCGTTCTCACGCCGGAGGCAGGTTCTCCAGCACCATGCCTGCGATCTTGTCCGCCATCCCGCACGGGTACTCCGGATTTCCCCGCCCTTCGGAACCGATCTGGTAGTTGACCAGGAACAGTTCCGTGTCAGACGTCCCGACGTATGTTCCGCACGAACCGCTGGTCTCGCCGATGTGGACCGCCGGATAACCGGAGACGTTCCCGTCCGGCTTCCCGCTGTCCCCTGCGGTCTTCGCCATCCACTTGATCCCCTGCCCCTGCACCGTGTCGGGAGCGACTTCCAGGGTGAGCAGCTGGCTGGTCCACTTGCAGGTTCCTTGCCCCCATTCGGCCTGTCCAGGTTCAGGCTGACCTGCGCCGAGCTGGCCGATCTGGTCCTGGTTCAGCAGCTGGCAGGGATCGGAGACAGCCGCGAGGTTCTTGGGCTTCTCGATGTGGAACGGGTCGTTCGCCGCGGCGCTCGTCTCCGGGCTGGGGGTGGGTTCTGGTGTTCCCGGGGTTGCGCAGCTGGCCAGTCCGAGGGCGATCGCGCTGGTTGCGATGATCAGGGTGGTGCGGGTGGTCTGCACGGTCATGCCATCCGGTTCTCGTCGTCGATGCGCTTGTGCTCGTCGAGCGCCTTCTGCACAGCGGCCTTGAAGCCGTCGATCCATTCGATCTTGCCCTGCGCGCTGTCGTACAGGCTTCCCTCGCCGCCCTGCGCGCGTTCCCCGAGCTTCTTGAACACCTCGACCGTCACGTCATCGCCGAACGGCGGCATGATGTTCGCCAACCGGTTCGCTTCGAACTGCGCCGCCACGTACTTCTCCCGTACGCGGTCGAGCTCGGCGAGGAGCTCGGGCGCGCGATCGAGGTCGACGCGAATCGTTTGGCGACCGTTGACACTGGCCGGCTCACTCACTGCCTGATCTCCCCTTGTCGTCGTTCCAGCGGCCCCGGGCGTGATCGTGGCACAGGCCGTCGGCACCGTGGCGAAAGTTGAGCGGAACTACTCACATCGCCGCAATTCACAGGCCCCTCAACAGCTCATCGCGGTAGGACCGGAGCGCCGCGGCCACCGTGCTGTTGCTGGCCGGAGTGAGCAGGGTCTGCTCACCGGCAGGCGGCTGCGGGATCCGGGCAACCCGCCCGGACGGGCTGTGGTGCGCCGTGATCGTCCACGGCGCCAGCCGGGGTGTGCCGTTGGGCTCGCGGACCCCGATGTCGAACTGCCCGGTGACCCGATCGCCGAGCTTCGACAGCGCGCCGACCATCTTGGCGTCCGCGGCCGGGATGCCGGCCTGGCCGAGCTCGTAGGCGATCCAGTCACCCTGATCAGCCTTGTGGTTCTCCGCTTCGTCTCCGGCTGCCTCCAGCACCGCCGTCGGCAGCCGCACGCCGCGCCCCGCCGCTGGGCCGACGTCGGGCAGGCTCGCCACCAGGACTTGCTCGGCGGCATCACGGCGGACCTCATCGACCCACACCCGCTCACCACGGAACATCAAGCGAAACGCCAACCCCGGGGTGGACGTCACCATTACCCGCGTCTCGTCCTCGTCAGGAGCCGCCAGGTAGAGGTAGCCGAACGACCGGCCGTAGACCAGGGCCGACACGATCTCGTACCACTTGTCATCCAGCTGGCCGTTTCCGCCGATCCAACCCCTGGACCGCGCACCGTCCGTGGCCGCCTGCAGGGTCGCCTGCGGATCTTCAGGCTGGGTGAGGCCGCTGTTGCGCGCGAACACGAACGCCGGGATGTCGAACTTGCGCTGCGCTTCCCCCGCGGAGACCAGACCAGCCTCGTGCCGGGCCTTCTCGTGGCGCACGATCGCGCCGAACTCCCAGAAACTGCACTCCACCCTCGACCCCTGCGCGGTTCCACATTGGACATTTGGGCCGATCGGCCGAACGGCAGCATATCGACACCAGGTGCAGATGACTGAGGAACCGGCTCGGTGAAGGGAGTCTCACTCAGATGGTCTAGTCAACACCAAAACAGCAGACAGAGACCCCACATCGAGCGCTCAAGGCGTTCTCATCTGGCAAGCCGAATCCGGCTGAATCGCCGCCAGTTTGCATACCTCACGGCTACCATGCGGCGGGAAGTGATCAAGCGAGAAGCTGCCGTTGGCCGAGCCGTCGACGGGACTCGAAGGACGACATGACCGCGGACCAGGCGGCGGGCACGATCGTGCGCAACCAGGCGGTGAGCTGGTCGCTCATGCAGCAGCCTCCCGCCCGGCGAGACGCTGTGCCAGCTCGGTGACGATCGCGTCGGCCTGGTCCTGGTTGTCCGCACCGAGCGCGGTGCGCACGGCGTCGGCGACGACCGGGCCGACGAGTTCGACCAGTGCGGGGCGCAGTGCGTCGGCGACGGCCGCCGGGTCAACGCCCTGGATGTTGGCCAGTGCGGCGCGGATCGCGACGGCGTGTCCGAGGGTCTGGTTGGACCAGCTCCCGGTGTCGAACCACAGGTTGGCGGCGTTGTTCTTGTTCTTGTCGTTGGGGATGTGGGACTGCTGAAGTCTCAGGATCGTGCCGTGCAGTTCAGCCAGGCGCCGGTCAATGTTGTCCATTCAGGACTTGACCGTCTGCTGGTTGCCTGCCCAGTCCTTGAATCCGTCGTTGAAGCTCACGGTTTCGATTCCTCCTGGTGCGGTGAGAGCTGTTGTTGGGGCGCCGGTCATGGTGCGGGCGAGGTCAGCCCGGAACTTCGCCATGTCGAGCGTCTTGCCGGGCGCGAATCCGGGATCCCACTTGCCGGTGACGGCTGGTTTCGGCGTGGGCGCGGGCGGATTCAGCGCCCCGGCCGAGGTGGCGCAGGACGGCGGCATTGGCGCGCACCGCGGCCTCGTACTGCTGCGGGGATGGCGGGGTGGTGCCCGCGAGTCCCACTCCCCTGGCCTGACCGGATCCTGCGACCTCTACGACGCCGACCCGGCTGCCGTCGTCGACCACAAGGTGGTCGGACCCACGTCGATGAAGGAGTAAAAGCGCACGACCCGCCGCCCGCGTACCGGGTGCAGGCCCACCTCTACGGACTCGTCTACACCCGTCTCGGCCTGCCGGGCGTTCTGGATCTCGCGGTCGCGGACGAGGCGATCAAGAAGAACCGGTGAAATCCTCGGTGATCCAGCGCCCGTCGGCAGGCGGCGAGAAGGTCGAGGTGTGGGACGACGGCACGATTGGCGGGCTCTTCGGCGGGCATGCGGATCTTTTCAAGCGTTGCCCATCCTTGGGGCAGCGTGCGGCCTGCGTCAGGGCGAATTGTTCCGTCTCGCACTGGAAGACTTCGACTTCGACGAACAGGTCATCAGGGTGCGGCGGCAGGTCAAGAAGCTCGGCAAGCACTTCGTGTTCGGTTGCCGAAGAACGACCGCGAGCGCATCGTCCCGATGCCGACGTGGGCAGCGCAAGCGGTCCGCGTCCACGTGACGAAGTACCCGGCGCGGCCCTACTCGCTGCCCTTGGAGAAGCCGGACGGCAAGCTCCGCACCGTCAACCTGTTGTTCCGCTGGACCGACGATCAGCACATCAAGGCACGCAGCTACGACGAGCTGGTGTGGAAGCCAGCCTTGGTCAAGGCCGAGGTCATCCCGCCGCCGGTGAAGGACAACCGGGGCCGGAAACGATACGTAACGGACCGGAAGTCCGGCTTGCACGCGCTGCGGCACTTCTACGCGAGTGTGACGCTCGCGGATGGCGTGAACATCAAGGAGTTGGCCGAGTACCTCGGCCACCACGATCCGGGCTTCACGTTGCGGACGTACGCGCACATGTTGCCGTCGTCGCACGAGCGAGCCCGGCGGGCGATCGATGCCCGGATGTTCCGCCCGCGGGCCGTCGCGGACGGAACATAGACGGAACAGCCGCCAAGTCTCAGGCGATGTGGCGCCCCGAAATCGCCCTGGCCACCACAAGTTGCTGGATCTGCTCGGTGCCTTCGAAGATGTCGTAGATCTTGGCGTCCCGGTGCATCCGTTCCACCGGGAACTCCCGGGTGTAGCCGTTGCCGCCGAGGATCTGGATCGCCCGTTCGGTCGCCCAGGTCGCCACCCGGCCAGCCTTGAGCTTCGACATCGAGCCCTCGCCCGCGGTGAAGCCGCCGTTTCGGCCCAGCCACGCCGCCCGCCACACCAGCAGCCGAGCGGCGTCGATCTCCATCCGCATGTCGGCCAGGGTGAACGCGATCGACTGGTTCTCGATGATCGGCCGCCCGAAGGTCTCCCGCTGCTGCGCGTACTCCAGGGCGGTCTCGTAGGCAGCCCGCGCGATGCCGATGGCCTGCGCGCCGACGGTCGGGCGGGACAGCTCGAAGGTCTTCATCGCAGCCTGCGCGCCGGCCTTGCCGCCCTCGCGGGCGCGGGCCAGCCGTTCGTCCAGCTTCTCCTTGCCACCCAGCAGGCAGTTGCCCGGCACCCGCACGTCGTCCAGGAACACGTCGGCGGTGTGCGAGGCGCGCAGCCCGTGTTTGCGGATCTTGCTCGGCGACTCCAGGCCCTTGGTGCCCGGCGGCACCACGAACGCGGCCTGGCCTCGGGAGCCCAGCTCGGGGTCGACGACCGCTTGCACGACGTGCACGTTCGCTATCCCGCCGTTGGTCGCCCACGCCTTCTGGCCGTTGAGCACCCACTCGTCGGTGGCCTCGTCGTACACCGCGCGGGTGCGCATCGCCGCGACGTCGGAACCGGCGCCGGGCTCCGACGAACAGAACGCCGCGACCTTCGGGTCGCCCGCGTCGCCGTAGCACTGCGGCACCCACTCGGCCAGCTGGTCGGGCGTGCCTGCGGCGAAGATCCCGGCGACGGCGAGGGTGGTGCCGAAGATCGCCATCCCGATGCCGCCATCGCCCCAGAACAGCTCCTCGTTGGCGATCGGCAGCGACAGACCGGTGTCGTCGGCCCAGAACGTGGCCAGCGTTTCGAAGCCGTAGAGCCCGATCTTCGCAGCCTCCTGGATGATCGGCCAGGGGGTTTCCTCGCGCTCGTCCCATTCGCGCGCGGCGGGGCGGACGGTCTGCTCGGCGAAGCCGTGCACCCAGTCGCGCAGCTCCTGCTGTTCCTCGCTCAGCTCCAGGGAGAAAGTCATCGCAGTCCTGTCAGTGATCGTCGTTGATGCGCGCCGCAGCGCGAAACCGGTTCGCCGAACAAGCTCAGGCTTTAGGGATTTGGAAGAGCTTCGTCAGTCCTGCGGCGAAGCCGAGGTCGCCGGCGACCTTGCGCTTGCCCTTCGTGAACAGCATGGGCGCCGAGGCGTTGCCGGAGGCCAGCTTCAGGAATTCGGCAGGGCGAGTCGTGATCGTCACCCTGAGCTCGTGCTGCGAGTCCTTGCTTACGGTGCACTTGCCGTCGGCCAGCACGCACTCGTAGCGCAGCAGGCCGTCGTCGCTGCTGATGCGCCACCGCACCACGGCCTCGGTCGAGCTCGCTTTCTCGGACTTGTAGTGCTCACCCATCCGCCGGAACACCTCGTCGAGGATGCGTTCGCGCAGTTCCGGGCGGTCCATCACGGCTTCGAGCTGCTCGTCGGAGGCGCGTGAGATCAGCCGCGCGAACTGCTCCGGTTGCAGCGCGCTCACGTTCACCGGGGCGCCGCTGCCGGTGATCTCGGAGGCGGCTTCGAGCAGCGCGACGAACTCCTCCTTGCCGATCTTCTTGGGGTCGACCTCGCCCAGAGCCGCGATCGAGTCGATCTCGTGTCGGGGCATCGATGCAACCTCCATTTACCTACTCGTGAGTAAGACTACGATCGAGTAGGTACGAAGGCAAGCGGGCGCAACCGATCTGCTCTGATCTAGCCTGGCCGGAAAAGACCAGCGTAAGAGGTGAGATGGTCGATCGTCAGGGCAACGGCCGCCCCCGGCCGCGGCGCCTGCCGCGGGCGGTTCGCGAGCGGCAGATCCTGGACGCCGCGGTCGAGGTGTTTGCCGCGCACGGCTTCCACACCGCGTCGATGGACGAGATCTCCGAGGTCGCGGGCATCTCCAAGCCGATGCTCTACGCCTACCTGGGCGCCAAGGACGAGCTGTTCGTCGCGTGCATCCGGCGCGAGGCCGCCCGGCTGATCGAGGCGATCAGCGTGGCGGTGGAAGCCGGGTTGAGCCCGGCCGAGCAGCTGTGGCGCGGCCTGCGGGTGTTCTTCGAGTACGTCGGCCGCAACCAGGCGGGCTGGGCGGTGCTGCACCGGCAGGTCAACCAGGGTGAACCTTTCGTCTCGGAGCTGGTGGCGTGGCGGCAGCGGGCCTCGAGCGTGATCGCCGCGCTCCTGGCGCAGGCAACCGAGGAGTCGGCGCAGCCGATGCAGCCCGAGCAGACCGAGCCGTTCGCGGTGGCCCTGGTCGGGGCTGCCGAGTCGCTGGTGGAGTGGTGGTTCCAGCACCTCGAGCACACCGCCGACGGGATGGCGATGCGCCTGATGAACATGGTCTGGATGGGCTTCAGCGATCTCGTCGAAGGCCGCTCCTGGGCCCCGGACCAGTGACCGTCCGCAATTTCCATTGAAACGTGGAAGTTGTCCATCGCCTTCGACGCCGAAGTACCGCGATTTCAATTGATTGCGGTGACTTCGGGTCAGCGCACGGAGCCCAGCAGGTGGGGCTTGCCGGAGCGGGAGTGCAGCGCGAATCCCCAGCCGGTGTCCTGCCGGCGCATCGTGAAGTCCACCGTGGACGGCAGCAGCAGCGGCTTGCGGAACTCGACGTCCACTTCGTACGCGTCCGGCAGTCGCTCGGCGAACGCCGCCAGGCAGCGGGCCTTCGACCACATGCCGTGCGCGATCGCACGCGGGAAGCCGAACGCCTTGGCCGCCAACGGGTGCAGGTGGATCGGGTTGCGGTCACCGGAAACGGCCGCGTACCGCCGCCCGGTGCCGCCGGGCACCCGCAAGGTCGCCGTCGGCTCCCCGGCCGCGCCGAGCCCCCGCGGCTCCGACGTCTCTCCGCACTGCTCGCCGGCGGCTGCGCCGCGGCGCAGGTAGGTGCTGACCTCCCGCCACACCACCTCGCCGCCTGCGGCGGTCTCGGTGATCACGTCGAACTGCCGGCCCTTCGGGTGCTGGCGGAGGTCGGCGACGCCGACCCGCTGCGTCAGCGCCTCGCTCGCCAGCAGCGGGCGCTCCTGCCGGATCCTGTTGGCCACGTGCACCAGCCCGACCAGTGGGAACGGGAAACCTGGGTCCGTCATCAGCTGCACCGAAAGCGGGAAGGACAGCACGTGCGGGTAGGTGATCGGCAGTTCGTCGCGCAGCCCGAACCCGCACACGCGGTTGTACTCGGCGAGCTGGTCGCGGTCGATCTCGATGTCGCGCCGCAAGTACTCGGTGTCCGGCAGCCGGTCGCCGCGTCGGGTCGGTCCGGTGGCGACGGCCTTGAGGTACAGCGAGGAAAGCTTCGGCGCAGTGCTTAGTTCCGGCATCGCGGACTCCGTTCCGTCGGGATCGCAACTGGTCAGGCGCCCAGCAGGCTCTGGCCGCAGACGCGGACGACGTTGCCGTTCACGCCGGCCGACGAAGGGTTGGCGAACCAGGCGATGGTCTCCGCGACGTCCACCGGCAGGCCGCCCTGGGACAGGCTGTTCATCCGCCGCCCGGCCTCGCGCACGAACAGCGGGATGGCCGCGGTCATCTTGGTCTCGATGAAGCCGGGCGCGACCGCGTTGATGGTGGCCCCGCGACCTGCGGCGGCCCCGGCGGTGGACTGCACGTGCCCGATCACCCCGGCCTTGGACGCCGCGTAGTTGGCCTGCCCGACGTTGCCCGCGATGCCGCTGATCGAGGCGACGCCGATGATCCGCCCACCGGGCCGCATCGGGGAGTCCTCGGCGAGCAAGCGCTCGTTGATCCGCTCCTGCGCGGTCAGGTTCACCGCGAGCACCGCGTCCCACTGTTGCGGGGTCATCCGGCCGATCGTCTTGTCGCGGGTGATCCCGGCGTTGTGCACGACGATGTCGAGGCCGTCGTGGCGCTGTGCGAAGTGTTCGGCGATCCGGTCGACGGCGTTTTCGGCGGTGATGTCCAGCTGCAGCGTCGAACCGCCGATGCGGTTGGCGACCTCGGCGAGGTCGCCGCCCTGCGCGGGCACGTCGAGGCACACCACGTGGGCGCCGTCGCGCGCGAGGGTCTCCGCGATGGCTTCGCCGATGCCCCGCGATGCGCCGGTGACCAGGGCGATCTTGCCGCGCAGCGGGCTTTCCCAGGCCAGGTCGGGGACTTCGGCCGGGCCGACCCGGACCACCTGGCCGGACACGTACGCGGACTTCGCGGAGAGCAGGAACCGCAGCGTGGAGCCGAGCGCGTTTTCGGCGCCTTCGGCGACGTAGACCAGTTGCGCGGTCGCGCCGCGCTTGAGTTCCTTTCCGGCGGTGCGCACGAAACCCTCAAGCGCGCGTTGCGCGGTGTGCGCGCGTGGGTCCTGGTGAGCCTCGGGCGGGGTGCCGAGCACGATCACCCGACCGCAGCGGTCGGTCTGCCGGATCGTCGGGCCGAAGAACTCGTACAGCTCGCGCAGCTGCTCGCTGCTGCCGATGCCGGTCGCGTCGAAGACCAGCGCCGAATAGCGTTCGCCCTCGACGGGTGTGCGGTGGACCTGGGCCCTGACGTCCTGGAGGGTGGCCGCGACCGCGTCACCGAGCCGACCGCCGGGGGCGGCACCCACCAGCACGGGGCCGCTCACCGCAGGATCGCCGGGGCGGTGGCGCCGCAGCGGCGTCGGCTGGGGCAGGCCGAGCCGCTTGGCGACCTGCCGCCCGATCGGGGACAGGGTGAACTGCTGGTACCGGTCGGTCATTGGACACTCCCGCGGGTCTGGGGCGCGAAGTTCGCTCGACGTCCAACCTACCCACGGGTAGGTTGGGGTGCCAGAGAGCACCACATCAACTAGGGAGTCAGGCCATGGCCACCGTTGGGCGAGTAGCGATAATCGGCGGCAACCGGATTCCGTTCGCCCGGTCCGGCGGCCCCTACGCCCGCGCTTCCAACCAGGACATGCTCACCGCGGCCCTCGACGGGTTGATCGCGCGGTTCGGGCTGCAGGGCGAACTACTCGGCGAGTTCGTCGCCGGCGCCGTGCTCAAACACAGCCGCGACTTCAACCTGGCGCGCGAGACCGTTCTGGGCTCCCGTCTCGACCCCCGCACCCCCGCCCACGACGTGCAGATGGCCTGCGCGACGGGGCTAGAAAGCGTGGTGTCGGTGGCGAACAAGATCGCCCTCGGCCAGGTCGACGTCGGCATCGCCAGCGGCGTCGACTCGGCCAGCGACGCGCCGATCGCGGTCAACGACGACCTGCGCCGCGCCCTGCTGCGGGCCAACCACGCCAAGTCCGCGGCCGCGCGGCTGAAGGCGCTGACCGGAGTCCGGCCACAGCACCTCGTGCCCGAGATCCCCCGCAACGCTGAACCCCGCACCGGGCTATCCATGGGCGAGCACGCGGCGAAGACCGCGCTGGCCTGGGAAATCGGCCGCGAGGAGCAGGACGAGCTGGCCGCGCGCAGCCACCAGCGGCTCGCCGCCGCCTACGACCGCGGCTTCTTCGACGACCTGATCACGTCGTACCTCGGCCAGGCGCGCGACCAGACCCTGCGAGCGGACAGCTCGGTGGAGAAGCTCGCCAAGCTGAAGCCGGTGTTCGGCCGCGGCGAGGGCGCGACCATGACGGCGGGCAATTCGACGCCGCTGACCGACGGCGCCTCCACCGTGTTGCTGGCCAGCGAGCAGTGGGCCGCGCAGCGGCGGCTGCCGGTGCTGGCCTACCTCGGCGGCGTGGTGTCCGGCGCGGTCGACCACGTCAGCGGCGACGAAGGCCTGCTGATGGCCCCGGCCTACGCGGTGCCGAAGCTGCTCGACCGGGTCGGCCTGGGGCTGGGCGACTTCGACTTCTACGAGGTGCACGAGGCGTTCGCCTCGCAGGTGCTGGCGACCCTGAAGGCCTGGCAGGACCCGGAGTTCTGCAAGGACCGGCTCGGCCGCGACGAGCCGGTGGGTGAGATCGACCCGGCAAAGCTCAACGTCAACGGCTCGTCCCTGGCGGCTGGCCACCCCTTCGCGGCGACGGGCGGCCGCATCGTCGCAACCCTGGCGAAGCTGCTCGCGGAGAAGGGCTCCGGCCGGGGCCTGATCTCCATTTGCGCGGCGGGCGGCCAGGGCATGACGGCCATCCTCGAACGCTGACCGGCCGCAGGCCCGCAAGAGTTCCGTTTCAGCCGTTGAGGTGCCCGAGGCCGCCCACCACGGCCAGCTCGGCAGGATTGCGATCGACGCCGACCGCCCCCAGCGCTTCGCGGTTCGGCACCGCGCCCCGGACCGCGTCGAGGAGGTGCTCGCTGTCCTGAAGGCGTTCGCGCTGAAGGCAAATCCGGACGGGGCCAAGCTCCGGGACCGCTGGCAACCGGGCACCGACGTGGCCGCCGCCCATGGCGGGGCCGACTCCGGGGACATCGAGATCGAGCTGGTCGAGCTGTTCACCGAGGTCGCCGAGCTGGCCGCGGATGTCGGCACCGGCATCGCTGCTGATCGACGAGATGCGGCGAGCAAGTTCTCCTTTGAGCGGATGTTCCGCTACGTGCGGATCGACCCGGCTAGCCCGCTCGGACGCCGACCACGCCGTCGTCGCCCCCATCGAGCGCGAGGAGGCCGAGATCTCCCTGTCAGCCCTGGACGCCCTGTTCACGATCTCCGGCGGCTACCCGTACTTCGTGCAGGCCTACGGCAGGGCGACCTGGGACGCGGCGGTGCGCGAGGAGATCAGCGACGAGGACATGCGGCTGGCGGAACCGGAGGCGGAGACGGAGATCGCGGTCGGCTTCTTCGGCTCCCGCTACGAGCGGGCCACGCCCGCCGAGCGCGAATACCTGCGCGCGATGGCGGAGCTCGTCGAGGGGCGCGACGAGCCCGCGCCGACGCGTCCATCGCGGAGCACCTGGGGCGCCGCCCGTTCTCGCTGTCCCGGCGCGCGACAGCCTGATCAAGAAGGGCCTGTTGTACTCGGGCGAACGCGGTCTGATCACACCGTGCCGCACTTCGGCCGCTACCTGCTCACGCAGGAATAGCCGGGAAGAACCGGTTGGCGGTCGGCCGGAACATCGTAACCGGCGCGCCGATCACGGCGACCACGTGCAGCGGGCGCACCAGGACGAAGGCGAGCTCCCAGGCGTCGGCGGATGCGAGAGCCCGCCGCCGCACCGAGACGAGTGCGCTCCCGACCATGCTCAGCATCCCGAGCCCGCCGAGCAGCGCGGTCAACGCGATGCGCGCCCAGGTCCGGCCGATGCGGAGCTGGAGGACGAGAACGGCGAGCGCGGCGTAGATGAGCATCCGGATGCCGGCCTGCACCAGCAGCGGACCGGCCGGTGCTTGGAAGACGCGGAGCAGGGTTTCGACCGCGCCTGCTCCAACGGCGATCAGCCAGGGCAGGATCGAGTTGCGGACTGCGACCGGCGGTAGGGGCATGGCACGCCTTTTCCGAGAAGTGATCACCTCGGAGGTCACTGCATCGATAAGCCCAGCTCATCCGGCGTTCTACCGGAGATTTCCCCTCGTTGTCGCCCGGGCCCTACAGGCTTCTAGTGTTGTCTAGCGCAATCGCTCGACGTGCATGTAGATACCGATGGGGTCGCTGATTCAGGTCGACTTCGAGGTGACCTAAGACACATGTGGACGCGCGTGTAACGAGAAGCCGTCGGACGTCGATATGCAGGATGACCCCGCGGTGCTGTCGGACCCCCGACCTGGCAGCATCGCGGGGCTTTCCAATTCCGGCGTGCCTGCCGGATCGGGCACTTCGCCCACCCACACTTGATAACCCGACGGCCCGGGCGTTATTCCCGGGTGCGCCGGTGACCCGTCAAATGCGTGAAAGGAGTCTCGGGTGCAAACCGCCATCGTCCTGATCGGAGCACTGGTACCCACCTTGGCGGCGACCGCCTACTACGTCCGAGACCGAGACAGCCGCTGATCACCCGCACCACGGCTCACGGCCGCGGCAGCACCGCGAGTTGAGCCATGCCCTCTAGCAGTGCCGGCTCGGGGTTGCCGCTCAGCGCAGCCGCTTCGGCGCGCACGAACAGCGTCCTCGTCACGCGCGACTTGTAGTGCTCGCCGGTGAACGACACGCCTGCACGGCCAGGACGCTGTTCCCAGTTCGCACCGGCAAGGCTTCGAGCCTGTTCAAGCGCACCTGGACATCGCACGCTGGGTCAAGGGTGAGCCGGCCGATCACACACCGGTAAACCCGCAGGACGTGATGCTCGCTGGGTGATCGACTTCGGCGAGATGTGCGCAGGCGATCCCGCAATCGATCTTCAGCCGCTAGCCAACGATCTCTTTGGTGGCGACCTCATGCGAGGCAATGTTCACCGCGATGGCGAATGGGCCGATTACCACTGGTGGAACCGCGTCGGCGACGGCCTAGAACTAGACCTCACCCGAGAACAGTTCGCCTCCAACGAGCTCGTCGGCCACGGCGAACCCGCCTCTCGCCCGACCGGCCGTACCCGCCTCGACACGGAGTACGAAACCCTCCGAAAACGAGTTCTGAAGCACCTTAAGCGCTAGCCCTGCAACTACGCCGCGCGCCCGTGTGCAACGGGCGCGCGACG
>NZ_JBSFLZ010000072.1:0-35350 GCF_053599315.1 Saccharopolyspora sp. NPDC000995 | reverse complement strand
GTGGTTCAATGGACATGGCTTGCATCAGCTTCGTGGCACTATCCGTTATCCGAAGGCGGCGTAACCATGTCAAGAAGATCATCGGTAAGCCGTATACGGGAAAACCGCACGTACGGATTGAAAGGGGGATGGGGAACCGGGTCCTTCGGGACACCGCGCCCCTGACTACCAATGGATCTCTATGCGGTTCGTACCTTCGTTGCCGTTGCTGAGACCGGTCAATTCCAAGCCGCTGCCGACGATCTGGGAATCACCCAGCAGGGAGCATCGAGACGAGTCGCCACCCTGGAGCGGGAACTCGGCGTACAGCTCTTCGCTCGGACATCCAGGGGCGTCCGGCTTACCGTTGACGGGCAAGCACTGCTACCCCACGCACGCGAACTTCTCCGCGCCGCCGAAGGAGTCACGGCGGCCGTGACTCCAGGGCGCAGGGCCCTTCGGATCGACGTCATCAGCCGCAGGGTCGCACCCTCCACCATCCTGCGCGCCTTCTACCAGCAACGTCCCGGCATCGAACTCGACGTCGTCGCCCTGACCAATGCTGACGCCGCGTCGGCGCTGGCCGAGATCAGTGCCGGCACCCTCGATGCCACCTTCAGATCACTACGAGACTCCGCCCGCAAAGTCCCGAGCGGACTCCGGTCTGCACGCGTCATCGACGACCGGCACCAACTGCTGGTCGGCCCACAGCACCCGTTGGCGAACGCCAAGAGCGTGGCGTTGGCCGAACTCGCCGAGCACCCCATCTGGATGCCCGGCATGTCCGACCCCGAGCCGATGGGCTACTACGACGATCTGGCGAAGGCGTTCGGGCTCACCATCGACACGATCGGGCCGATGTTCGGCATCGAGGCGCTCCTCGCCGAAATCGCGGACTCAACCCGGCTGGCCACCTTCGTCGGCGAAGGCTCGCGATACCTCTGGCCGGAAAGCTACGATCTCCGCCGCATCCCCGTCGTCAACCCGACCCCGGTCTACCCACTCTCCGTGATCTGGCGAGCGGACAACCCGCACCCCGTCCTCGCGGACTTCCTCGAGTACCTCCGGACCAGATACCAGGCGACAGCCTGCGATGACGTATGGACCCCAGACTGGGCACGCTGAGACCCGGCTAAGCCCCAGGGCGAGCAGGAAGCTGTTCCGGGCCAACAACTTGTCTTCCGAGCACACCAACACCAGCCGGACGCTGGTCATGAGGGCCGTCCCGCACGACGCGGCAGACGCGGCAGACGCGGCTAACGTTTGTGCTCGCCGAGGCATCCTTGCCCAGCCTGGTGGTTGATGCGGTGCGGGGCACCGTGCCCTCACCCGAAATCGCCGCCGATAGATCCGCGCTGGCGTTCAAACGTGGCGGCGGCTGCCTCTTCACGGCTTGTGCACCCTGCGTGATCAAGGCTAGCGCGCTGTCGACTGCACAATGACTACAGGTGCCGGAAGCCCCGGCAAGGTCATCGGCGGCTGTCCGGCCAACCCCGGCCGGGTTCGTCCGGCGTTCACTCTCCACATTGCGCATGGTTGATCAGCGTCGGCATGGCCGGGTTCAGGGTCGGCTCACCGCTGTCGAACTGCACCATTCAGGCCCCCGCTCGGCGGAGTCGACGACCCGCTGCCGGTTCGCGGCGCAGGTGCATTCATCGCTATGGAATATGCTTTCCTGGTACGAGGGAAGCAATCCGCCTTTAGGCTTTGCTTCTCGTGCGTCATGCCTCCCCTGATGGTGGACATTGGCCCCGATTTGGTGAATCAAAGATGTTTTCCCGAGCGGAATGGGGCGTCGGGCGTCTACTCTTCCATTTGTCCCCCGACTGTCTACTTGAGAGGGCTCAGGATGGTGCGACAGCGTGTGATTACTGCTGTGATGATCGCAGGGATGATCTCGGTGGCGCTCGCAGGAACCAGCGCGGCCGAAGGGGCGACAGGAGTTGGCCCGCGAGCCGGTTCCTGCTCGTCGGGACCGGTTGTGAGTGGAAATCAAGAGGGATCAGGTTCCAATTGTTTTCGTGCCGAATATCCAGGGGAAAGATTTCGCGCGGTGGCGTTTTGCGCGAGTTGGCGCGGCCCCTACACGGTATTTGGGCCAGATAGGCTGGTAGGCGGCGGACAAAGTTCCATCGCTTGGTGTGCCCCGGGTGACCGAGTTACGGGAGGCGATACGCAGGATCGCCGGTAGCTTGAATTGTGCCTAGAATTTTGGGAGCCCCGATCGATGCGATCGGGGCTCCGTCATGTGCACGGCCGGTAGCACGGCTGTGAATTTCCTGGACCAGGCAAGGTCAACTGCCGTCGCGAGAGACGCTCCTGTTTTCTGCGTCCTGGTGACCTTGACCTTGACCTTGACCTTGACCTTGACCTTGACCTTGACCTTGACCTTGACCTTGACCTTGACCTTGACCTTGACCTTGACCTTGACCGTGTTCGGGGGCGTAAGACGATTGCATCGTCGTCGTCCTGGCTGTCGACGACGAAGACGACCGCCATCGACGGCCAGCACACGGCCGAACTCGCCGTACGGCGGGCGCTCACCGCGTGCCGTCGAGCTCGGCCGCTACACGGCAACCAGTGCGGCCACCGAGATCACCACCACGGGCGGCAACAGCGACCCTGCAACGAAGCATTGAGGCTTCGTCGTCCGGGAACTCTCTGGTTGTTCGAAGTGTTCTGCACCGGTCTGTGCAGGATGACGTTGAAAGGGGGCGTGATGGGTCTGGTTCATGAAACTCAGCGGTCGCTGTACGCCGCCGTTGGGGCGACGGTGTGGGTGGTGGAGGCGCTACGTGATGCCCCCAGCCGGGTGGAACGCGTGTGGCAGGAGCGTGAGCAGGTAAGGCACCGCCTGGGGGGCGCCTACGGCGAGCTAGCAGGACGCGGGGAAGTGTTTCTGGGTGAGGCGCGGCAGGGGCTCGGAGGATGGGGCCGTGTGGTTGGCCAGGCCGCGCGCCGTATTCCGGGCATTGCCGCGGTCGAAGGGGCGGTTGTTGGAGCGTTCGTCAGCGAGGAACAGCTCCCGATTTACCACTACGACAGGCTCACGGCGGGCGAGATCGTCCAGAAGTTGTCGCGGTTGTCCCAGCGCGAGCTGCGAGAGGTCCGCGGCTACGAGACGCGTAGCCAGGCGCGTGCGAGGGTCGTCGCGCGCATCGACGAGCTGTGTGAGAACGAGCCCTGGCCCGGTTACGACGAAATGAAGCTGGACGAGATTCTGCCGCGTGCGCGGGCATTGTCCGGCGAGGAGCAAGAGGAGCTGGTCAGCTACGAGAACCGTCACAAACATCGCCGGACGATCGTTGACGCGTTTGGCCACGATTGAAATCTTCTCACGTTCCATCTGCGGGCAGCACCTAAAGATCTTTCGATGATAGGTGAGTCGCTACGGGTGATTCCTTGCCTGGCAGGACAATCGCGGCGTGCCAGAATCTTCCCGATCAGCAGGCCGCCACCGCAAATCTCGTATCGCAGCAGCAAGAAAGCAGCTGCCGCCGCGATTTTGAGGGCTGCGGGAGCGGCGGATGCGGGCAGCGGCGATGTTCGACCGTGGCATGCCAGGCTAAAGCGGCTATGCCGAGAAAGTGCGTAGTGTCATCGAAACCGTTCGGGGGAATTTCGTGTGCTGCCTCTGGCATTCGTATGGGTGAGCCACGAAGCGTCTCGGGACGCAGGGAAGCGATCACTGCCCGACTGTCACGAATGGATCTTTCCTGGGCCAGTTGCGTTCAACGCCGGGCGCGCTAAGGTGAGGCCGCTCGAAACTTCGGAAGTATCTCCTCGGATATTCGTGGCGTCGCGTCGCCGTGGTCGATAGCGTTCGAGGTTGTTCAGGGTGCGTCGCTGGGGAGTGCGAGCGGTGATATGTGCAGGGCTGCTGCGAGAAGGGTGTGGTGATGATTCGTGCGCGCAAAGTCTACCGGGTCGGTGACGCCTGTTCGGGTGTAACGCAATGGAGACCTTGCCGACTGTAAACCGGTCGGGTCGATCTCGCCGACGGGCACGAGCCCGCTGTGTCGTGGCCCGAAGTTTGCGCGTGATGGGAGAACGTCTGCTGCGCGAGTCGGGAATGCGAGCAGCTGTACGAGTTGGGGAACCAGATCGCCGTGCGCAGGTGTCCGAGCTTGGTTGTTTGGATTCGTGAGTACTGCTCGTGAAAAAAGTTGTCGGTCGTTTCCGAAATGGTGGCGGACCGGAATGCGCGATGTCCGGATATCGAGCTGGTCTCCGGTAGTGAGGAAGAATGATGACAACGGGTGAGGTCAGTGCGCTGGACTGGGCGTTTTTGTGCCTGGAGCGAGATACGGCGCCGATGCACCTCGGCGCGGTCGCAGTGTTCGCCCCGCGACGTCCGGTGCGGCCGGAGAAGGTGGCTGGGGTGCTCGCGGGGCGGGCACAGCAGATCTCGCGGTTGCGGCTGCGGGTCCGCAGGTCTTCGATCCCTCTCGGATACGCCCGCTGGGAAGAGCTTCCGGATTTCCGTGCCCAGAACCACGTCTACGCCCACCAGCTACCGTCACCGGGCGGTCGTGGAGAGCTCGCTGTACTCGTCGCTGAGCTCAACGCCGCGCCGCTGGACTTGAATCGGCCGCTGTGGGAACTGCACGTGATCACGGGCCTGGACGGCGACCGGTTCGCGGTTCTGATGAAACTGCACCATGCCCTGGCGGATGGCCGCGGAGCCGTCGAAACAGGACTCGGACTGCTGGACGGATTCACCCCAGACCGGGCGCCGCAACACACACCCCTACCCGCGGATCCCTTGCTTGACACTGCTTTGCGCGCGGTAGGAAGTATCTCCCGGCCGAGTCGATTGCTCGGCGACGCGCTGTCGGCCGCAGGTGGACTCCCGGCGACCGTGCTGCAGACCGTCGAGATCGCTTCCTCCGTGGTGCGCAACATGCGACTGCCCGTGTTGGACTCTCCGCTGCGCGCTCGTGCGTCAGCACCACGACGCGTTGCGCTGATCCCCATCGAACAACGAGACATCCGCCGGATCCGCGCCTGTCACGGCGGCACGACCAACGACATCGCGCTCGCGGTGGTCACCGGCGCGCTGCGGCGGTGGTTGGACACCCGCGGATATCCCCTTGAAAGCCGCACCGTGCGGGCGCTGATCCCGGTCAACCACCGAAGACGAGGAAAGTCCCGCACCGACAACAACCAGCTGTCGGGATACCTGTGCGATCTGCCTGTGGGCGAGCCGGACCCTGCTATCCGGCTGCAGACTGTCCGGGCCGCAATGGACCGCAACAAGAGCTCGGGTCCGCTGCGTGGACCCGGTGCCTTCCCAGTGCTCGCCGGCCGCATGCCGTCGATCGCGCACCTGTTCGCCGCCCCAGTGGCCGGCCAAGCCGCTGGTCTGCTGTTCGACACCGTGATCACTAGCGTCCCTCTGCCCGACGTTGCGGTGTCGCTGGGCAATGCCTCGCTTCGAGAGCTCTATCCCCTCGCGCCGCTAGCGGCTGGTCACGCTCTTTCCATCGGCGTCACCCCGTACCGCGACATCGTTCACATCGGCGTGCAGGCCAACCGGCGCGCGGTCGGCGACCTGGAAAAGCTCAGCGAAGCCCTGCCCCACGCGGTCGCCGAACTCGCTGACCTCGACTCCTGAGCGGTGTGGTGGCAAGATCTCGGCTCTTTGCCTCGGCCGCTACGGGATTTCAAGCACTGACTCAAGCCCTGTCAGCTCAGCACCGTGCTTGCTGCTGGTTTCTTGATGGTCAGCGCTCTTGGTTATCAGCGACGTTCAGGGTGAATGCGGGCAGCGGCCCGATCTGCCATGGATGGTCGAAGTCGGTGTCTTGTTCGAGCCGCCAGCGCGCGTCGTTCCTGCCTTGCGCGATCAGTTCTTCCAGGAACTCGTGGTCGAAGAGGAGGTAGCTGAGAAGTTCGCCGTGGGCGGGGCTGTCCCCGCCAAGGAGTTGGTGCAGCACCTGGTGTGCCAGCGAATGGGGTCCAGGCGAGCTTTGACTCGCGCGTGCAATCCCCCGGTCGCCTCCGCCGCGCTGGGGTGCTGCGATGCCGCCAGGTAGGCGGCGTTGATGGCGCCCACGCTCGTGCCGACGAACATCGACGGGCGCTGCCCCAGTCGTTCCAGCGCTGGCATCCGGATCGACAGCGCACCGGCCTCGTAAATTCCCCGAGCGCCGCCCCCGCCAAGACGAAAGCGATCCGTTCGGCCATCACTACAGGCATATCCGCTTCGCCACCTCGCGAAGCAGGGCGAAAGCGCCTTTGGGCGGCACCACCCGTTCAGGGTTTCCGCAGCCAGCCACGGAGCAGCCTGTGCGGGTTGCCTGCAGGATCTAAAGGCGGGCAGTACCGGAAGCCGGGTGAACAGGAGGTTTGGTCGTGCCGCAGGCGGACCTGGTGCTCGAAGGAGGGGGGGTCAAAGGCCTCGCCACCGCCGCAGCCGTCATCCGGCTGCTCGAATACGGCTACCGCTTCCCCCGCATCGCCGGGACATCAGTCGGTGCCATGGTTGGCGCGCTCGCGGCCGCCGGCGCTGGCGCCGCACGGCTCCGCAACTGCCTGGGCCGCCTGGATCTCTCCCGGATACCCGACCGAGCACAACCCGCCTTGCCGCTGATCAGCGAGGGGCTCGGTCTGCTCACCCGAAGCGGCGCCTACGTCGGCGACTACTTCCGGGACTGGCTGGACCATGAACTTCAAGCCCTCGGAGCCTCGACGTTCGGCGACCTACGCTGCGACAGCGACCAAGGCACCGACCTGCCCGCGGGGCAACGCTACAAGCTCGTCGTGCTGGCCACCGACGTCACCCATGGCCGGCTTCTCCGCCTGCCATGGGACTACCATCTCGTGCACCGCGATCCCGACGAGCAATCGATCGCGGACGCGGTGCGGATGTCGATGTCGCTTCCGCTGATCTTCGAGCCCCAGAGGCTCACCGATCCCGTCACCGGAGAGGAATCGCTCATCGTCGACGGCGCAGTCCTGTCCAACTTCGCAGTTGAGATCTTCGACCGCACCGACGGCGAACCGGCCCGCTGGCCCACCTTCGGTGTTCGCCTGCTCCCAGACCTGCCCGCCGGGATCGATGATGTCTTCCCCATGCTCGGGCTGCCGCTGCTTCCCCCGCTCGAGCTGCTCAAGAAGGTCCTCGTCACTGCGTTCGTCGGCCACGACCAGTCCCACCTCAACCGGCCCGAAGTCCGCGATCGCACGATCACCATCAACACTTCGGAGGCGGGCATCACCGAATTCGACATCCCCGAAGCCAAACGATGCGCGCTGATCCGCAAAGGCAGAGAAGCAGTCGACGAATTCCTCGCCAACCGGGACGAGACAACACCAGTACCAGTCCGCGGCTGAGGCTGAGGCTGAACTGACGTCAGCACCAGGACGAACCCACGCTCCGCGCAGGGACTTTGGTGCGCTACGACGCGGACGCCGTGTACGCGCCGGGCAGATGCGGGGCAAGATCGCCGCCCGGCTCGGCGGTTACGTGGACGGCGTGGCGGACCTCGCCGCCGAGTTTCTTCGGCATGTCCGCCGCCGAGGCGGTCGAACCGATCCGCAGCGGCTGTTGCTGATGACGCCCTGGGAGGCGCTGGAGGACGCAGGGCAGCCGGACGGGGGCCTTCGTCGGCAGTTCCCGCGCGGAGTACCCCGGAGAACGCCTTCCGGCAAGGGTTGGAGCCCGGCGACCGCCGCGCAGTTCAAAACGTCCGGTCGTTGCTCCCCGCCCGGCCGTCGCACCTTTTCGACCTGCGCGGGCCCAGCGTCACGGTGGGCACGGCCTGCTCGTCGTCGTTGGTGGCGGTGCACCAGGCCGTGCAGACGGGTAGCTCCTCGGCCGATCCTGCCATGACCGAGATCGCTCACCGCTACCGCACCGACTCCGTGCTCGCCGACATCGGCATCGGCTCGCTCGCGAAGCTGCAACTGCTCATCGAACTCAAATAAGCGGGACCGGCCACGAGCTGGGTCCCGAGGTGCTCGACCGGCTGCGCACCGTCGGCGACCGGCGCCAGTGGACCCGTGTACTGGAGGTGGCAGCGCGATGAGCGAACCGCACGACGCGTACGCCTCACGCCCTGGAGGTCCACGGGGCGGCTGACCTGCCCTACGATGAGCTGCGCGATCAGGCGGAACGACTGGTCGTGCGCCTGGTCGGGCAATGGCGGCACGCGACCACCGCACGCCGGGCTTACCGCTGCGACGGCGATCGTTGTGGTTTCCTTGAGAGCGTCGGTCTATTCGGCCTCCGCGGCAACCGCCGTTCCCTACCCATGCGCACGCCTGCGCACCGTACGATTACCTGCTAGGCGGGGCTACTCGTGGTGGTGAGTGCTCCTCTTGCCGGATGCGGGTGGGTGTGGTGCCCGCATTGGGCCGCGCGCCTTGCGAACCGGTTTGCCGCCCTCTCCTGCTCCGCGCGCTATCGCGTCGTGGGAACCGGTTTCTTCCGGAGTGTGCTTGGTACGTGTCTTCGTGGTACGCGGCCCGGACGTGGATGTGCTCCGGTCGACTCCGCGCGCAGGGCGGCCTTCCTTGGCAGCACCTTTGGCTCGCGGGACCATGTCAGCATCCGTCGGTGTTCGAGCGCTCTCGTAGGAGCTCTTCAGCCTCTCACCGGCCCGGGTAAATACGCCGCCTGTTGCAGACAAGACCATCCCGATCCTGCGGGTCACGCCTGTGCGAAGCCGTCCGAGCCGTCCCTCGCTACCGGATTCGCCGTTTTTTTCCTTTACTTGTCCAGTGCGGGACTTAGGCACGTTCGTGGCTGCGTCGGAAATGGTCCGACCAGCGCGCTTCAAGTCGGGCTGGGTCCGTTCTCGGACTACCGGGACGTGCCGCGACTTCCCACCCAGGTTGTGGACGAGCGAACCAGGGCTGAGCCGCCGAAGCGTCCGGCTCACCTTGCGGGCGGTCTTTCGCAGCTCAAGCTTCATTAACCACTTCTGCACGTAACCGATGACGGTCGCCAGAAACACCTTGATCCGAGCCATCGCAGCCTCCGGCGTTGATCACATTGCCGGAGGTCGCGTCCGCGCAATGGCGGAGGGAACTCGACCTCGGCGATGTCCGAGCTGTCGAGCTCGGTGTTCCCCAGACCGTGCGGTTGAAACCACGTGGCGTGAACCTTGTGCCCGTCGCCGCACCGGAGAGTTGGGCACTGGATCGGTTATCGACAGCCACTCGTGGGGTAGTCTCGACGCATGGCTTCGCTGGGTAAGGTCGGGGCCAGGCCTCGGAAATTTGCGGCTCGATTGGCCGGATGGCTGTGGGAGGCCGCTGGGCGGATCGCCCGTGATCTGCTGGTCAAGGGTTCCGAGGTGCTACACCGAAAAGTTCCTGCCTGGTTGGACAAGCTAGCCGACTCAGCGAGCAGTTCGCCGAGCGTGCAATCTGGCCTGGCGGGGGTTTCGGCTGCCCTCAGGGGGAAGCACCCATTGTGGCCGGCGGCGAAAGCCGCGGTCGCCGGACTGAGCGTCAGGGTCAAGGTTTTCCTGGTCCTTGGCCTTGCCCTCGTCCTCCTGCTGGGGCCAGTGTTGTTCGTGGTGCTCTTGTTGTTCGTGGTGGTCGTTGCGGTGATCAGGATGATGCGACTGCGACGTACTGAGGAAATATGATTTTACGGTGATTGTGGGGTGATTCAGAGCTACGTGACCCGCACATCGCCGTCGCTTTCACAGCGCAGGCCATCGTCATCGCTGCCATCAGCTCTTGAACCTTCATCGACTGACTTTGTCGGGAAGTCCGACGGAACGCGGTGAACGATGGGAAACGGGCTTAGTTTTCAAGTGGTCGGATGGTGGCGTGCATACCGCGATCTCGGCATCGGGAGGGGTCGTCATGTTGGTCCGGATCAAGGTGTACCTGGCGGCTTTCATCGGCTACCTGCTCGGCCGATGGCGCATGGGGAAAGCCGCCTTGCGTCTCGCGCGCCTGCTGGCGCGCAAGAAACTGAGCAGCATGCCTGCCCGCCGATGGGCAGCCTCGAATCAAAGAAAGCTACAACTTCAGCGCGTAGGTCTAACCGCTGTAGGCGCTATGGCTGGCGCCGGTGCTGCCTACGCTGCCTACCGCATGACTCGCTCGGTCGCGCCCGAAACGAGCGAAGCCGAGCAGCCGGCTGGCGAAGGCCCTTCAGTGCAAGGAGCTGTGTCGCTAGGCGAGAGCACCGACGAGACAGGCGTTCCGCCAGAGGGTGCTATCCGGGCCGCACGCGAGGCACCCAAGGCAAAACCTAGGAAGGCAGCGAAGAAGGGAGCCCAACACTGACCCGGTACCGAGCCATGGCCATCTAAAACGGGTGCCGGAAGGTCTCGGCCAGCAGGGGGAGCCGAGCGGACTTTGACATCTTCGTCTTGCCACCGCCAAGCGCATACTGGTCGGTGGGCACGGTGTTCGTGTGCCCGGTGGAGCGGGCTTGTGAGGTGCTCCACTGATCAAGTATCTGTTTGACAACGGCATCCGCATCTCGGAGAAGGGAGGCGGCGCCATGACGTGGTTCCCTCGCCTGCTCGGTATCGGTACGGCCGCATTTGGTGCGACCATCGTTGTTCGTCCAGAAACGCTGGCCGTTCCGTGCGGACTGACCAACGCGGCGGGAAAAACTTCCCCAGGCACGGCTGTGCTGTGCCGAGCCATCGGCGCCCGAGACGTTGTGTCGGGACTGGCTCTGGTCTTCGCTCCCAGCCCGAATCCGTTGCGACTGGCCGTAGTAAGTCGCGTGGCCACCGACATCGGTGATGCGTTGCTGCTGGGCGGCCTTAAACCCGAACCGCTGACGCGGAGCACTTTGGCGACGCTCGCAGCTGGCCGAGGCTTGCTGAGCGCACTGGTCGGTTTGACCATATGTTCAGGACCACCGGATGAAGAATCCGCGGAGGTGGGCGGTGAGCAGGCGCATCGCCGGGATCTACACGAGCACTACACCTCGGAACCTTCATCGCTGCTACGAGACTGGGTGAGTTGGATCGTGGACGAGGAACTCCGGGAGGCCGGCGTGGTCCGGTAATCTCGATTCCGAATACGGGCAACGATATTCCATCGTGAGGGACAGCCGCGATGGCAAGGTTGATGTATTTCAAACGCAGAATCGATCACAAAATCGAACTTCGGTGGGGGTGTCCGGTGGCCAGTGGGCGGGTAGCCTATCGAGACGGTCGTGGTAGTCGGCTTATGGGGCTTCGACGCTTGGTCGATATGCAAGGTCGACAGCGCCGAATCCCGGCTGCACTCGGTTGCGTGAGTTGATCGTGACTGCGGGCCACAGGCCCGCCCGGCTGTTCGGGCAGGGAGCTGATCATGAAATCTGGACCTCAAATCGTGCTGGCAGTGGCAGTCGGTTATGCCCTCGGGCGTAGTCGCAAGATGAAGTTCGCGATCACAGCCGCGGGGATGTTGGCGGGACGACGTTTCGCGGACCCCAAGGAACTGCTGGCCAGGGGTGGCAAGCTGCTGGGAGCGTCTCCAGAGGTGCAGAAGCTTACGGGAGAGGCGCGAGAACGATTGTTGGATGCGGCCAAATCAGCAGTGCTGGCGGCAGCAACGAGCAAGATCGAATCGCTTGGTGACAATCTGACGAAACGTGCCGCCGGTTTGCGTACCGTCAACGTCGAAGGGGCCGGAGAGCAGCTTTCGAACGCCGGGAAAGAAGTGACCAGCCTCAGCAAGACGGCAATCCGGCGGAGGGCGAGCTTGGAAGGGACTCCCGCAGCGGACGAGGCCGAGGCCGAGTCCGGGGGAGACGAAGGGGAAGAGACTGCGGAGCAGGCCTCGGAAAGCAGAACGGAACGCACCCGCACGCCCGAACACCCCAAACCCTTGAGCGGTCGTGCGGCGAGGTCTGCCACCGAGGAGAAGGAAACCGCGAGGACGTCGCAAGCCCGCACGAGGGGTAAGACGGCCGAGTCCTCCAGTGGTTCCAGCGACCGGGCAGGGAGCCGGAGTAGCGGTTCGGCGGGGCAGCGTCGGCGCAAGCAGGCGGCGCCCCCCAGGCCCAAGCCGTCTGCTCCTAGGAAGACGTCTTGAGCGGACTGGGTGATGACCATGGCGCAACCGTCCAGCGAGAATCGCGAATCCAGATCGCGCGGCTTGTTGGGAGAACTGGGACAACTGCCACTCGAGCCATTGAAGGCTGGCGCCAAGGCGCTACTGATGTCGGCCGGGGAGCGTGCAGCCGGTTTCGTCGGCGACAAGGCCGAAGAAATGGCGCAACGGTTGACCGAATCGGCGGAACACGGTGGTGCCGGACTGATGGCAGCGGTCACGGGCACCAAGGAGCTGGCAGAAGGGGGATCCCCGGTGAAGTCGGCGATGAAGGCCGGTCTGGCGGGTATCAAGGAAAAGGTCAAAGGTGCATTGGGCGCGGGCGGCGGAAAAGGGGGGAAGAAAGGTAAGTCCAAGGTGGTCAACATCATCGAGCACAATGATGTTGGGCTGCCGATTCGCGTCGTGTACGACCAGTGGACCAGATTCGAGGATTTCCCGAGCATGACGAAGAAAGTCCTTAGCGTGGATCAGGAGTCCGACGAAAAGGTCAACTGGCAGGCGCAGATCTTTCTCTCGAAGCGGAGCTGGCAAGCCACCATCGTCGAACAGGTTCCAGACGAACGTATCGTGTGGACTTCAACAGGCGCGAAGGGGACAGTTGACGGCTCCGTCACCTTCCACGAGCTAGCGCCGGACATGACCAGAATCCTGCTCGTCATCGAGTACTACCCGCAAGGGTTCTTCGAGAAGACTGCGTACATGTGGCGCGCGCAGGGGCGCCGTGTTCGTGCTGACTTCAAGTACATCAAGCGGCACCTGATGACGCGGACGATCTTGGAGCAGGACGCGGTCGAAGGTTGGCGTGGCGAGATCCGCGATCGTGAGGTCGTTAAGACACACGAAGACGCGTTGCGCGAAGAGGAAGAAGCGGAGTACGGCCCTGAGGAAGAGCCGCAAGAGGGCCAGGGCGAGTACGGCGAAGCCGAGGAAGGCGGCGAGGAGGGCGAGTACGGCGACGAAGGGGAAGAAGCCGAGGAATACGGAGAAGAAGAACAGGAGGGAGAGGAAGAGGAGGGCGGATACGGCGACGAAGAGGACGAGAGGGAGACCGACTACGGCGAAGAGTCGGAAGCCGAGGAGTACGCGGGTGAAGGCGAGGAGGAGTACGACGAAGACGAAAGCCGCGAAGACGAAGACCAGCACGGCCGAGGTCGCCGCGAAGCGGTGACGTCCAGCCGGAGAAGGTGATCACATGACCGTCGCGAGCATGCAAGGGGGCGGCGGGTCGCCGGTGCAGCGCGGATCGTCGGGCGACTTGGCGGAAGTTGTCGAACTTATCCTGGACAAGGGACTCGTCATCGATGTCTTCGTCCGGGTTTCCCTGGTGGGAATCGAAGTCGCCACCGTCGATGCGCGGGTTGTAGTGGCCAGTGTGGACACCTACCTGCGGTTCGCTGAGGCGACGAACAGACTGGACCTGGAGCAGAAAGGCGGCAAGGATCTCCCGGAGCTGGTGGAGGGAATGACGCAGAACAGCGTCGAAGGCAAGACCAAAGGAGCGATCGACGCTGCAAAGGGCAAGTTCGACGAATTCCGGAGCGGCGATCAGGCGGAGAAGCAGCCTGTCAAGCGCAGGGAACCGCGGAGTCGGGGGCATGAACGATGAGCACGCACGCGAGGCGCGCCGAGGGTGTCCAGACCAAGCCAGAAGGCGACGTCGAGAAAGCCGTGTACATCTACGGAATCATCGGTCGCCGGGAAGAGCTGCCGGACGAGCTTCCCTCCATCGGGGACGACGAGGCCAAGGTGATGCTGGCCTCGTGCGGCGAACTCTCCGCGTTGATCAGCGAGGTGCGGCTGGTTCGACCGCTCGGCACTCGTGAGGACCTGCTTGCGCATGAGCGTGTCCTCGACACCCTTGCCGCCGAAACTACCGTGATACCGATGCGTTTTGGTTCGGTCGTGACAACTGAGAAAGCGGTCGTCGAGGAGTTGCTGGACCCCCATCACGACCACTTCGAGGCAATGCTCACCGAACTCGAAGGACTCGTTCAGTTCACCGTTCGGGGCAGATACGCGGAAAGTGCGCACCTGCGCGAGATCGTGGATGAAGTGCCCGAGATTCGACAGCTCCGCGAAGATCTCAGCGGGCTGCCGGAAGACGCGGGCTACGCAGAGCGCTTGCGGCTGGGTGAACTGGTCAGCAACGCCGTCGACCAGAAACGCGAATCCGATGCGGAGACGCTGATGGCCTCGCTCGAACCGATCTCCGCTGCTTCACTTTCACATGCGGTCGCAGCCGAAGACGATGCCGTGCACGTCACATTACTAGTCGACCGCGAGCAGATCCCGCAGTTCGAGCAAGCCGTGGACGAACTGGGGACGCGCTGGGCGGGACGGATCGACCTGCGCTTGATCGGTCCGCTCGCGCCCTACGACTTCTTGCCGGGGGCCTGAACATGGGACTCATCACCGGGCTTCTCACCCTGCCCCTGGCACCAGTACGGGGTGCCGTGTGGGTTGCCGAACAGGTGAAGCAGCACGCGGAGCAGCGGTATTACGACCCCGCGCTCATCCAGCGCCAGATTGCGGACGTAGACGACGCCTACGCGGCCGGTGAGCTGTCCGACTCGGAACGTGACCGGTTACACGAGGACTTGCTGAGCAGGCTGTTCGAGGCGCAGCGGCGACGTCGAGGAGAGGGGATGTGACCTAGTGGCTACGGCGCGGCGCGAGGGAGCAGGAGATCGCGAGCCGTCGGAGCAGCGCCGCCGACGCGACCCCCCGCGGGAGACGGGATCCAGGACGCCGACAACCAAGAGCAGCCCGGAGCCGGGCCGGAAGCCGGAGCGGGCGCGCCCGGAACACGACAGCGACGATGACAAAGGCCGGGCGCAAGCACGGCATCCACTGAAAGCGGCCCAGGTGGCCCGGCTGGCCGTACGCCAAGTGCAAGAGCTGACTGGTCGGCAGCCGGAAGGCGTGACGTCCCTTGAGCGGTCCGAAGCGGGCTGGGTCGTGGGCGTCGAGGTGGTAGAGAGCCGCCGGGTTCCGGACACGGCCGACATTCTGGCCGTGTACGAGGCGGAACTGGACGATGACGGTGATCTCGTTTCTTACCGCCGGGTCGACCGCTATGCCAGAGGGCGAGGCAACGAACGATGAACGGCTATGACGGCAGCGACCGGGCCACCGCACCTGCGGTGCGGGGAGGCGGTGCCCGTGCACCGGCGTGGCACGGCGAGCGAACGACGTCCACACAGCACACACAGCCGCAGTCCGCGAATCTTGCCGACATCCTGGAACGGGTCTTGGACAAGGGCATCGTCATCGCCGGTGACATCCAGGTGAACTTGCTGGACATCGAACTGCTCACGATCAAGCTCCGGCTGGTCGTCGCCTCCGTCGAGCGCGCCCGCGAAATGGGGATCGACTGGTGGGAGCACGACCCCACGCTGTCCTCCGGCCACCGTGACCTGGTCGAAGAGAACCGGTTGCTGCGATCACAGGTGCGCGAGCTCGAATCCGGGCGCAGCACGACCGAGGCCGCGCTGGAGGAAGGTGCGGACGAGCAGCTCCCCGAACCTCATCGGGAGGTGCGCGAACGCGGCACTGAGGAGCAGGACCGTGGCTGAAACGCTCTCTTACGTCTATGCGATCTTGCGAGCGGGCGTGGACATTTCCGGGCATGTGGCGGGAATCGCTGGGTCGGAGGTCCGTCTGGTCACTTCCGGTGGCCTTGCCGCACTTGTCAGCACTGTCGACGCCGCGGAGTTCGGCGAACAAGGCCTGCGCAAGAACCTGGAAGACATGGGGTGGCTGGAAACTACAGTCCGGGCACATAGCCGAGTCATCGAGGCCGCCACCCCCGCTGCGCCTGTCGCCCCGCTGGCCTTGGCCACGGTCTACTACAACGATGACCGCGTGCGGGCCGCACTCGCGGAGCGCGGACCCGCGTTTGCCGACATCCTGGAGCTTATCTCCGATCATTCCGAGTGGGGTGTGAAGGCGTTCGCTGACGTCAGCAGGAAGGAGCAGCGGGAGCCCACCGCCTCGGGCCCCGGAGAAGCCCAGGACCGGCCAGGGCAGGCATATCTCGGCAAACTCCGCGAACGGCGGAAGGGGCAGGCCGAGGCCGAGCGCGGTGCGTGGCAGCAAGCCGAGGAGATCCACGCTGCGCTCAGCGATCTGTCTCGTGCGAACCGGGTACATCCGCCGCAGCATCGTGAGCTCGCGGACTATCAGGGGTTGATGGTTCTCAACGGCGCCTACCTGGTGGAGGATGCGCGCACCGATGAGTTTATTGCGGCGGTGGAAAGCATCGCCGCGGACAGCGCCCTGCGGATCGAGTTGACCGGGCCGTGGGCCCCGTACTCGTTCGCGATGGTGGAAGGTGCGGATCAGCGGTGAGTGCGATTGGCGCGGGCCGCGACATCAGCCCGCTCACAGTTCGCGACTCCCGGGAGATCGCACTCGTCGATCTGCTCGATCGGTTGTTGGCGGGCGGCGTCGTGCTGGCCGGCGACGTAACCATCTCGCTGGCGGGTGTCGACTTGGTGCGGGTGTCATTGCGGGCCATCATCAGCTCGATCCACGAGGTCAAGGCCGACGTCGACTCGTGGGAGGAGGTCGACGATGGGTGAATCTTCGCGTGACCACCGACCCGAGAGGCGACGGGGACTGCCGCACCGCATCGAAACCGACGCGGAGTCGGTCCAACGTGACCTGGCCCGGCTCGTCCTGACCATCATCGAACTGCTGCGCCAGTTGATGGAACGGCAGGCACTGCGCCGGGTGGATGCAGGCGGGCTCGACGAGGACCAGGTGGAAGAGCTGGGCCTGGCTCTGATGAAGCTGGAAGAGGCGATGGCCGAACTCCGCGACCGCTTCGGGTTCGCCGTTGAGGATCTCAACCTGGACCTCGGGCCGCTCGGGCCTCTGCTACCTCGCGATGACTAACTACTACGGAACTGCCATTTGATCGCGATTCGCTCGCGGCTTTCTTCCTCGCCTACGCCGTGGCCCTGGTGATGTGGCACCTGCGCGGGAGTGGGTAGTAGTAGAGGTCCTTCATATTCTGCTCTCATGCGTGGGTGCGGTGGATTATCAGCCGATAGATCAGCAGCAGGATGAGCGAGCCGATGATCGCCCATACGAAGCTCATCACGTTGAAACCGCTAACGCCTCCGCCGCCCATCACGTTGGTTGAAATCCAGCCTCCGAGTAGTCCGCCGACGATGCCGATCAAGATGGTCACGATGATCCCGCCAGGGTCACGGCCGGGCAAGATGAACTTGGCGATGGCACCGGCGACCAACCCGAACAGGATCCAGCTAAGAATCCCCATGGCGCTCTCCTTCCTCAGGTCTTTCGGTGCCTATGGGGTTTCCCAGGCTGGCTCGGTGTATTCGCGAGTGGCTGTGGGCATCGGTTCAGGGTGCGGGCGGGTGTGCGGGCTGCTGATGTTACGAACCGGTGGGGAAGTCGGCGAATGAGCTTTTCTGTGTAACAGGTTGTCGAGCTGCGCGGTCATGTCCTGCGGTTGTGTTCGTGGTGCATCCTGCACGGATGCCTCAAAGCCGAACCGCAGCCGAAGAAGTGAGCACCCATTGACCCGACGCGACTGGGGCGAACTCCCGACCGCCGTGCGTGCCGCGATCGAGCAGCGGTGCGGCACCGTGACGCGGGCGGTGCTCCCAGACGCCGGGCGGAACGCGGACCGCAGTGCTCGGCGGCTTCCGGAGTGGAATGCCGGATCCCATCGGAATGACCGCCGGTCACCATATGACTGACACCAGCGGTGCCGTGTTGACGGTCTCGCCGAGGCGATGCGCTACCCATCTGCGGGCGGCGGTTACCAGCGGGGCGCGCTGCGGGCCTGGATCCACGCGGAACATATGGTGCCACGCCCCGAGCACGGCGACCGTGAAATCAGTGCAAGCCTCGTCGGTCACGGCGCGCGCCACGCGGGAAACGTCGAGGTGGCCCAGGTAACGGTGACTTCGGCACACGTGTCCTCTTCGGACATTCCTGCGGCGAACAGCCGGTCGTGGGCGGCGAGCTGGCTCGACGAGGAGGAAGCAGTCGAACGGCAGCCGCTCGGCGGGTATGCCGTGTTGGTCGTACCAGGCGCGGTACACCTCGGCGACCACCGGGCTCATCCGCTCGGGTTGATCGAAGAGCAATCGGTGCATCGGTTCTTGCTGCAACGTCTTCCAGATCGGCGAGCCCGGATCGACGTGGCTGCGTACAGCCGCAAGCGGGCGGCAGTTTCGCCAATCGACACATCGGGGCGCAGGAGGCCTGCGGGTCGGACCAAGCATTTTCTTGCCAGGAATGGGGAACGCCTGTGTTTGGTGTACGTGCGCTGCACGCGCCGCTGGCAAGACTGCAGAGGAGGAGAGATGTCCCCGCAGGAGCTTCCCCTCATAGACTACGACGACGAACCGGTTGGCTCCTTGCAGCACCGGATCCGCTCGCTGGACGCCGAGGCAATTCGGCAGTTGCTGGATTACGAGCGCGTGCACAATAACCGGGTTCAAGTGACGGAGATCTTGGAGAAACGGTTGCAGGAGTTGCGAGAGGGTGCGACGCCGTCAAGCGGGGCCCAGGACGACCGGCCGGTGGAGACCGAGGGCACCGCTGGCGAATCTCCGGTCAAGCCCAGCGGCTCTCCAGAACCGATGCACCCACCGGGGCACGGGATCGGTCGGTTGCCCGGCACGTCCACGACCGACCGCCCGCGAAAGCAGTGAGTGCTGCTGCGTCGTAGCGTTTGGCGCTGCAAGTTGCGGGACTTCGCTCGTGCATTCACGCCGAGTCCTTCCTCCTGAGCGGGCCCAGGACATCCAGCTCGGGCCTTCGGTGGACGGCCGACCGTGGTTTGCGTTGCGGCGGTTCGGGTAGATCGGCACTGGGAGGGTTATCGCCTGAGTTTGGAGGAGGTGCTCAACGTGGCGGAGTTGGTTGCGGATCGCGTCTTGTCCCGATTGCGGGAGTGGGGCGTCGAGCACGTTTTCGCCTTTGCCGGTGACGGGATCAACGGGTTGCTGGCCGCGTGGGATCGGGCCGGTGATCGGCCGCGCTTCGTGCAATCCCGGCACGAGGAACTGTCGGCGTTCGAGGCGGTCGGATACGCGAAGTTCTCCGGCCGGATCGGCGTGTGCGCCGCTACTTCAGGACCCGGAGCGATCCACCTGCTCAACGGCCTCTACGACGCCAAACTCGACGGCGTGCCGATGGTGGCCATCATCGGGCAGACCGCCCGTTCTGCCACGGGTGGTTCGTATCAGCAGGAAGTCGACCTGATGGCGCTGTACAAGGACGTCGCAAGCGAATACCTGGGCATGGTCATGGTGCCAGAGCAACTGCCCAACGTGCTGGACCGGGCGATGCGTACCGCACATGCGCGCAGCACGGTGACGGCGGTGATCATTCCCGGCGATGTGCAGACCCTGGAGTACAGCGCGCCAACGCACGAATTCAAGATGGTTCCCTCCAGCATTGGGGTGTCCGGCTCCTCGGTACTACCGGACGCGGCCAGTCTGCGCCGTGCGGCCGAGGTGCTCAATGCGGGCGAGCGCGTCGCGATCATGATCGGCCAGGGTGCGCGCGATGCCGCGGACGAGGTCGTCCAGGTCGCCGACGTACTCGGTGCGGGCGTGGCGAAGGCATTGCTCGGCAAGGATGTGCTGGCCGACGACCTGCCGTTCGTCACCGGGGCGGCCGGGCTGCTGGGGACGAAACCGTCGTACCAGCTCATGCGTGATTGCGACACGCTGCTGGTGGTCGGGTCGAGCTTCCCGTACAGCCAGTTCTTGCCCGAGTTCGGGCAGGCGCGCGGGGTCCAGATCGACATCGACCCGAACCGCATTGGCATGCGCTACCCGTTCGAGGTCAACCTGCTCGGCGATGCCCGGCACACCCTGAGCGCGTTGCTGCCGTTGCTGCAGAGCAAGCGCGACCGCTCGTGGCGCACGAGCGTCGAGGACAGCGTGCGGGAGTGGTGGGAGGTCATGGACCGGCGGGCACACGTCGAGGCGGATCCGATCAACCCGGAGCGGGTGTTCCACGAGCTCTCGCCTCAACTGCCCGACGACGTCATCCTCACCTCGGATTCCGGTTCGGCGGCGAACTGGTACGCCCGCCACCTCAAGATCCGCGCTGGCATGCGGGCGTCGCTGTCGGGGACGCTGGCGACGATGGGCCCGGGGGTTCCCTACGCAACGGGGGCGAAGTTCGCAAACCCGGATCGCCCAGTGATCGCGCTGGTTGGTGACGGTGCGATGCAGATGAACGGCATCAACGAGCTGATCACCCTGGCACACTACTGGCGGGAGTGGAGCGATCCGCGGGTGGTGGTCGCGGTGCTCAACAACGGCGATCTCAACCAGGTCACCTGGGAACTGCGGGCGATGAGCGGTGCTCCGCAGTTCATCCCGTCGCAGCGCCTCCCGGACGTCGGCTACGCCGCGGTCGCCGAACAGCTGGGCTTGCGCGCGGCGAAGGTCGATGATCCCGGCCGGATCCACGAGGCGTGGCGGCAGGCTTTGGCAGCAGACCGGCCGACCGTGCTGGAGTTCGTCACCGACCCGACCGTGCCACCGATCCCGCCTCGGGCAGACCTCGACCAGTTGGAGAAGGTGACCAGCTCGCTGCTCAAGGGAGATCCCGAAGCTTGGTCGGTCGTCCGTGAAGGCGTGAAGTCCAAGGTGCAGGAGTTCCTGCCGGGTGGCCGCAACAAGCGATGAGCGCCATCGAAGCCCTGATCGGGCCGGTTCGGGCGAGCGCGTATCGGGTGCCGACCGATGCCGCCGAGGCCGATGGCACATTAGCCTGGTCGGCCACGACGATCGTGGTGGTGCGCGCCGAGGTCGGTGATGTGGTCGGACTGGGCTGGACATACGCCGATGTCGCGGGTGTCGAGCTTGTGCACGGGATCTTGGGCTCTGCCGTCGAAGGCCGCGACGGGCTCGATGTCCCAGCCGCGTGGCAGGCGATGCAAAAGGCGGTTCGCAACGTCGGGCGTCCGGGCCTGGTCTCGTGCGCGATGTCGGCGGTGGAGATCGCGCTGTGGGACGCTGCCGCCCGCCTGCTCGGCCTGCCGCTGTGCCGCTTGCTCGGGCGGGTGCGGGACGTCGTTGCGGTCTACGGCAGCGGTGGGTTCACCACCTACGACGACCAGCAGCTGCGCGCACAACTGCGGTGGTGGGTTCACGAGCTGCGGTTACCCGCGGTGAAGATCAAGATCGGGCAGGACTGGGGCACCCGGGTCGATCGCGACCTCCGGCGGGTCGATCTGGTGCGTGAGGTGGTTGGTCCGGACGTCGAGGTCTACGTGGACGCCAACGGTGCCTACGGGCCGGCGCAGGCAGTGCGGGTCGGACGTCGGCTCGATGAGCAACGTGCGGTGTGGTTCGAGGAGCCCGTTTCCAGCGACGACCTCAGCGGATTGCATCGGGTTCGGGAATCGGTCGGCGCGGACGTCGCCGCGGGGGAATACGGCTACCACTTGCCTTATTTCGAAGACATGCTGGCGGCGGAAGCGGTGGACTGCCTGCAGGTGGACGTCACCCGCTGCGGTGGTTTCGGAGAATGGCTGCGGGCCGCCGCGGTGGCGGCCGCTCGTAACCGGGAGATCTCCGGACACTGCGCGCAGAACCTCGCCGCGCACGTTGCGCTGGCCACGCCGAACCTCCGGCATCTGGAGTGGTTCCACGACCATGATCGGATCGAGCGGATGTTTTTCGACGGGGTGCTCGATCCGATCGGTGGGTGGGTCCGCCCCGATCTCTCGTGCGCGGGGCACGGCATGACGTTCAAGGAAGCTGACGCCGAAGTCTTTCGGATCGCCTGAAAGGGGAGGGGAACGATGGTTGGTGCTCGTGCGCGAATCTCCGAACCGTCTCAAGTGGACCTCGAAGCGCTGGGGCGCGATCTCCGCGCGGAGGTCGATGGGGAAGTCCGCTTCGACGCGGGCACCCGCGGCGCGTATTCGACGGACGCTTCGAACTACCGCCAGGTGCCCGTAGGTGTCGTCGTGCCGCGAACGGTGGAGGCGGGAGCACGTGCGGTAGCGGTCTGCCGCCGCCACGATGCTCCGGTTCTGTCCCGCGGCGGCGGCACGAGCCTCGGGGGCCAGTGCACGAACGCCGCGGTCGTCCTGGACTGGAGCAAGTACTGCAACAAGCTCGTCTCAGTCGACCCGGGAGCACGGACCTGCGTCGTCGAGCCAGGCATCGCGCTGGACGACCTCAACCGCCAACTCGCGGAGCACGGGCTGAAGTTCGGGCCTCAACCGGCCACGCACAGCCACTGCACGATCGGCGGGATGGTGGGCAACAACTCCTGCGGGGCCAGTGCCCAGCGCTACGGCAAGACCGTGGACAACGTGGCGCGACTGGAGATTCTCACCTACGACGGGACGCGGGCCTGGGTGGGCAGATGGACGCAGGAAGAACTGGCGGACCGCATCGACGCAGGCGGCGGGCTCGGCGCGTTGTGCGCACGCCTGCGGGAGATCCGTGACCGCTACGCCGACGAGATCCGCGAGCGCTACCCGGACATCCCGAGGCGGGTGTCCGGGTACAACCTGGATTCGCTGCTCGGCGCGGAATTCGATCTGGCCGGGCTCGTGGTCGGCAGCGAGGGCACGTTGGCCACCGTGCTCCACGCCGAGATCGTTTTGGTGCCCGTGGTGCCGGCTGCTGCCATGCTCGCGCTCGGCTACGACGACATCGCTGCGGCCGCCGACGCCGTGCCGGAGATCATCGCCCATTGCCGGCCGGTGCAACTGGAAGCCATCGGTGGCGAACTGGTGCACTTCATGCGAGAGGAAGGCCAGTTCCTCGAGTCGGTCGCGATGCTGCCGCAGGGGAACAGCTGGTTGATGGTCCAGTTCGGCGGCGACACCACGGAGGAAGCCGACGCCCAGCTGCACTTGTTGCTTGCCGCTCTGGGGAAGTCGACCTCGGACGATGACGTCGCCGTTTCCGGCAACCCCGAGCAGGAGCAGCGGATGCTCAAGGCCCGCGAGGCGGGGCTGGGAGTCACGGCGCATCCCCCGGACATGCCAGAGAGCTGGGAAGGCTGGGAGGATTCGGCCGTGTCGCCGAAGGTGCTCGGCGATTACCTGCGCGATCTGCTCGCGCTGTTCCAGCGGTACGGCTACGAGCGTCCAGCGCTCTACGGTCACTTCGGCCACGGCTGCGTGCACATCAGGATGCCGTTTCGGCTCAAGACCGGCCCCGGGCTGGCCACGTTCCGGGAGTTCTTGTTCAGCGCGGCCGATCTCGTCACGTCTCACGGCGGGTCGCTTTCCGGCGAGCACGGGGACGGACAGGCCCGCGGGGAGCTGCTCCAACGGATGTTCGGCCGCGCCTTGGTGACGGCCTTCGAAGAGGTCAAGGCGGCCTTCGACCCGCAGAACCGGATGAACCCGGGCAAGGTCGTGGCTCCCTACCGCGTCGACGAGAACCTCCGACTCGGCGCGGACTACCGGCCGTCGACACCCCGAACGTTCCTCGGGTTCCCCGACGACGGGAGCAGCTTCGCGCAGGCCGCGTCTCGCTGCGTCGGGATCGGCAACTGCCGGCGTGCCACGGGCGGCGTGATGTGCCCGTCCTACATGGTGACCAGGGAGGAGGAGCACTCGACTCGAGGGCGGGCCCGGTTGCTTTTCGAGATGCTACAAGGGCATCCGGATTCACCGGTGCGCGACGGGTGGCGCTCCACCGCGGTGCGCGACGCGCTGGACCTGTGCCTGGCGTGCAAGGGCTGCAAGACCGACTGCCCGGTCGGCGTGGACATGGCGACCTACAAGGCGGAGTTCCTCGCACAGCACTACCGGCATCGGCTGCGCCCAGCCGCGCACTACTCGCTGGGCTGGCTGCCTGCGATCGCGCAACTCGCTGCAGCGGCTCCGCGTGCGGTCAACGCGGCGCTGCACGCCCCGGTACTGGCCGAAGCGGGGAAACGACTCGCTGGCATCGCGCCGCAGCGCAACCCGCCGAGTTTCGCCGCGGCGAGCTTCCAGCGGCAGTGGCGCCAACGCCACGGACCCACACCGCCACGACCCGGTGAGAGCAACGCGGTCGTGCTGTGGCCGGACACGTTCACCAACCACTTCAATCCCCAGATCGCGAACGCGGCCGTAGACCTGCTCGAAGATGCCGGACTGCGGGTCGCAGTTCCGGCGGATCCGGTGTGCTGCGGGTTGACCTGGATCTCGACCGGGCAGCTCGGCATCGCGAAACGCGTGGTGCGGCGCACCTTGCGGCTGTTGCGGCCGTGGTTGGAGGCTGGCACGCCGATCGTCGGGCTGGAGCCGTCGTGCGCCGCGGTGTTCCGGTCCGACTGCCGTGAGCTGCTGCCGCACGACGAGGACGCGCAGCGGATGCGGGAGCAGTTCGTGACCTTCGCCGAAGCGATCCGGGACCTCGCACCTGGCTGGCGGCCGCCGCGAGTGGGCGGGCAGGCCATCGTGCAGCGGCACTGCCACCAGTACGCGGTGCTGGGATTCGACGCTGACAGCGACCTGATCGGCCGCGCCGGTATTGATGCCGATGTCCTGGATTCCGGGTGCTGTGGTCTCGCCGGTAACTTCGGGTTCGAACGCGGTCACTACGGGGTGTCGATGGCGTGCGCCGAACGGGTCCTGCTGCCCGCCGTGCGCGGAGCTCCGGACGGCATAGCGGTGCTCGCCGACGGGTTCAGCTGTCGTACGCAGATCGAGCACGCCGAACCGCGGCAGCATCCGGTGCACCTGGCCGAGCTGTTGCGCTCCGCGCTCCCATCCGTCGGGCAGCCGAGAGGCAGGTGAACAGCTATGCCGCAGGTCGTGGTGGTGACGGGTGCCAGCGCAGGCGTCGGGCGCGCAGTCGCCCGTGCTTACGGAAGGCGCGGTGCGCGCGTGGCGCTCGTGGCGCGTGGACGAACCGGACTGGATGCCGCCGCGCAGGACATTCGCGACGCAGGTGGGACGCCGTTGGTGCTTCCTGCCGACGTCGCCGACCACGAGCAGGTCGCGGCGGCAGCCGCACGCGCGGAGAACGAGCTCGGGCCCATAGACGTCTGGGTCAACGCCGCATTCACCACGGTGTTCGCTCCGTTGGAGGAGATCAGCCCCGAGGAGTACCGGCGCGTCACCGAGGTCACCTACCTCGGGTACGTGCACGGGGCGATGGCCGCGCTGCATCACATGCGCCCGCGTGACGAGGGTGTGATCGTGCACGTCGGCTCCGCGCTGGCGTATCGAGGAATACCGCTGCAGTCGGTGTATTGCGGGGCAAAGCACGCGATTCAGGGATTCCACGAGTCCCTTCGCTGCGAACTGCTGCACGAGCGAAGCAACGTCCGGACCACGATGGTGCAGCTGCCCGCGGTGAACACGCCGCAGTTCTCCTGGGTTCTCTCCCGGCTGCCGCACCACCCCCAACCGATGCCGCCGATCTACCAACCCGAGACCGTCGCCGACGCGGTGCTCTACGCCGCCGACCATCCGCTGCGCCGCGAATACTGGGTCGGCGGCAGCACTGTGGCAACGCTGCTCGCCAACGCCGTGGTCCCGGGCCTGCTGGACCGCTACCTCGCCAGGAGCGGATATGCCGCGCAGCAGAACGCTGATGTCCGTGATCCCGCCCGAGCGGAGAATCTGTGGGATCCGGCAGACGGAGTGGGTGGCCGGGACTACGGCGCCCGCGGCGTCTTTTACTGGGCGCACGAGCGCAGCGCGCAGGTGTGGGCGTCGCACCATCACACCGCGCTCGCCCTCGCGGTGGTTGGAATGACCGCGGTGGGCTTGGGCGTGCTGCGACGCCGCCAGCTACCGGGCGCGCGGCGGATGCAGCGATTCCGATCTCCGCTGCACCTCGGTTAGCGGCTTCTGCTGCGGACGGGGAGCAAGCCAGAGGATGTCGCGCAGAAGTTCGTGACACGGATGATCTCCGCACGTCGGCGCTGGCGGAACAGAGGTCAGAGTGGCAACACCCGATCGAGCGGCCAGGGACGCGACCGACAATGCGCAGTCCCGCAGGGACGCCAGCTTGCGGCTTGGCGCTCGTCGGCGTCCTCAGAGCACTCACTCAAACTGACTAACCGTGGTCCAGCAGATCGACCGAGTTGAGCCGGGGACGTCTCAGGGCTCGGTGTAGCGGGCTCCTGGCGGCGCCAACCGCCCGCGTGCCGATACGAGCGCGCGACGGGCTGCGAACCGCTCACTTTTCTGGAGAGCCACCTCAGCCGCGCGTACGGCTGTGGCTACATCGGCGTGTACATCCCGCATCACAGGGAAGTCCAGCGCGGCAACCGCCACCTGCACAAGCCTCTGCACCTCGGCGAGTTCCTCCTTGGGACCGGTTGTGAGCGCACCGATCAGAGCTGCGTTCACGGCGTCGTACAGTTCTGCGGGCTTTGGAGACGGCTCTGAAGACATTACCTGGAACGCTAGGACTCGCTGAGCAGGTCGGCCACTTGAAGTGCGAACTGAGCCACGCTCGGTCGACCGGAGCCCCGGGTCTGAGCAGGCCGTCCCGCCCGCCGCGGGCGGGAATCCAGTGGTCAAGGCGAAGCCCGGTTGATCTACCTGGCGGTGCACAGTTGGTACGGCTGGTCCGCTGGTCGGCTACTTGTCATGGACATGGGAGGTGGATCGATGGATTTCATGCTCGGACGCGACGCCGAGCCGGAGTTCGCGGTATCGCTCCCGCTGGGAGCAGGTCGGCTCACCCGGGCATTCCTGCCTGACGATCCGCCCACGGGAGCACAGCTCAGCACGCTGCGGCATCACATTCGCGAGATTCTCCGAGAAGTCATCGATCGGCTCCGGTGGGAAGGGGAGCCCGCTCGGGCGATCGGCACCTCAAAAAACTTTTAAGCAACTGGCCCGACTGGCCGGAGCGCCCTCTAATAGCAGCAGTTTGTCGAACCGGAGATCTCGACGTTCCCGCCGATGCGCCGCCCGCAGCACTGCGACGCCGGTAAATCCCGGTCTGTGGAGCGCCGCAGCTGCCGATGGTCAACCTTCTCCAGTTAGCTGGCGGCACTGCCGGGCACGAGCCGGTGTAAAAACATGGGCCCTGTGGTACCGCTGCTGTGGAACTCAAGCTATTGGCGCGGTTCGGCAGTGATAAGCGCGCAGCGGTGGTAGATTCGCCCAGTGTGGCCGTTCTTTTCGGATGTGGGGAAAAGTGCTCTCGGAGTAGGGCGTCGAAACGTCGGCCAGCTGTGGTCCAGGTGTGGTTGGCGGCCAGCAGGAGGCTGAAGCATCCGGTGTCTGCGAGTGCGGCGGAAATGCTGTGCAGGATTTGATGCTGATCCTCGGTGGGCATAAGTGTCCATGGAAGTGAGCTGATAACGCAGTCGACGGCGGTGATTCGGCGGTCGTTGAGAATGGTGATCAGCTCGGCTGCGGAGCCGCAGACCACTTCGACGTTGTCTGCGAGTGCGGCGCTGGGTGGCCAATGCCGAGCTGATCTCAACGGACAGCAGCAGCGCAGTCGATGGTAGTCGGTGTCGGAGCGCGCTCGTGATGACGCCGGTGCCAGCGCCGAGTTCGACGACGTGGCGCGCGTCTTCTATCGCGAGGCTGTCGATGAAGGCTTCGGCGCAACGTCGTGGGTGCTGGCAACGGCGCCGGTCCGTCTGGGGTGGCGAACGCATTCCAGCAGGATGGCCAAGTTCCGTCCCTCGAACGTTGGCCAGCGATGTGCCTGGCCTCTACTCGCCGCCTCTCTGAATGTAGGAGCGCACGAACCTTTCTGCATTCTTCTCGAGCACATCGTCGATCTCGTCCAAGATGTTTTCGAGATCGTCGCTGGGCTTCTCGGGCCGTTGGCGGCCGGAGACTGTCGGCTCGACGACTGCGGCGTCCTCATCCCATGTTCGGTGACCGCATTTTTCCCGCCTCATCACGTCCCTCCCCTCGGGGGAAGTTCCGACGGCTTGGGGTACCCGTTGCAGTTCGTCGACAAGCACGACATGGATGCACGGTCGCGGACACATCGAGCCCAACGGGTTAGCGAGGGTCGCCGGTGCGTGGCGTCCGGATCTTGCCTGTTTGCGGGCCAACGCGGTGGATAGACGTGAAACATCGTTGATGTCCCATGGCCCGTTTTACCGAAGCATTGGGGTGGTTCAACTAGCTTGCTGGGAGGAGAGCACTCGAGTGCCGACGCTGTCCCAGCCATGGGACCAGCAGCGCACACAAAGCACTGATTTGCCAGGGCGCTGACGACTGGGACGACTTGGAGGCGCGAGTCTGAACTATCGGCGACTCGGTGTGTTCGTGGTCTCGGAATGACTGATGGCGAGAAGCGCGATGTCGTCACCGGGCGGCTCGGCACCGACGAGTTTGTTCATCACCCTGGTGCACACTGTGTCGGCTGGCGCGGGATTGACTGCCTCGCAGAGCTGATCCAGCCCGATATCGATCGACCGATGGCGGCGCTCGACCAGGCCGTCGGTGTAGAAGCAAACGACACCTTCCGCAGGCAGCTGGATCACGCTGGTCCGCCGTTGACGGCGGGTGATTCCTAGTCCGACGGGCGGATCTACGGGCACTAGGGCCAGGCTGCTTCGACAGGAGGGCATGCCGAGTACTGGCGGTAGGTGACCTGCCATGGAGATGCGCAACGCAGCCGCTGCGGGGTCGTAGATGGAGTAGGCGACCGTGGCCATGGCGTTCGGCTCGAAGTGGGTGACCTTGCGGTCCAGCTTGTGCAAGACCTGCGCCGGGTTCTCGGTTTCGAGGGCGTAGGCGCGCAGTGCGCTGCGCAGTCTGCCCATGATGATGGCAGCGGGCAGGCCGTTGCCGACGACGTCTCCGATCACGATACCGATGTGGCCGGACGGCAGCGTGAAAACGTCGTACCAGTCGCCTCCGACGCCCGGATCGGCGCCCGAGACGTATCGCGCGTCGAGGGTTATTCCCGGAACTGCGGGAAGCTTCGTGGGCAGCAGGCTGCGTTGGAGGGCTTTCGTCGCGGCACGCTCGGCGTGCGTGGTGCTGGCGCGGATCGCCAGTGCGATGCGGTCGGCGACGAGCTGGAGCAGATGCGCGTCGTGTTCGCTGAAGCGGCGGGCACCGTGAGTGCCGACGTAGAGCACACCGATGACGTCACCGCCAGCCAGCACGGGTGTGCCGATCAGTGTTGAGATTCCATGCTCTTGGAACGCGGGTAGGAGTACGGACGGATCTTCCTCGCTGTCCAAGATCGGCGGCCGACGGCCGGCGGCGACCGCGCTGGCGAAGCTGGGGCCGACGTGGCTGCGGACGTCTTGGCGAACCAGGTCCTCGATTCCCACTGCGGCGGTCGCGACCAGCAGCTCGCTGGCAGGTTCGTAACGCATGACCGCGGCGGTATCGACATCGAGCAGATCACTGACCCGGTGCAGCATCTCCTGCAGCAGGTCGTCGGATTCGAGGTGTGTCAACGCTGTGTCGGTGACGAGCTCGATCTGCCGCAACCGCTCCTCTGCGCCGTCGGACGAACCGGTCGCGATTCGCATGTGGGACATCGTAGTCCCAGCACTGCGGGGCATCTTTGCTTTCGAGCGGTTCGGAGACCACCATGGGGACATGTCCACGTTTGCCGGCTCAAACGACCCAGCAGCACCGTTGAGCGTGGTGACCCGGTGGTCCGACCATGTCCTGGTGATGGAAGTCGTTGGTGAGGTCGAACTGCTCAACGCTCCTCGCGTCGAGTCAGCGATCATGATCGCCTTCGACATGCGGCCAGAAATCCTGATCTTGGACTTCAGCGGGGTGACGTTCCTGTCCTCGGCGGGGCTCGCCGTGCTGGTCCGTGCTCGCAACCGTGCCGGAACCGACATCGGTTTCCGGGTGGTCGCGGACGGCCCGGCGACGGTGCGGCCCATCCAGCTGACTGGGCTCGACCAGGAGATCGAGGTCTTCTCCTCCCAGGAACAGGCACTGGCCGTGGCTGGCTCCTGATGTTCCACGATGGTTTGGACGGATGGGGCTCGAGATGATGGCTGGCCTGTCGAACGGAGGTCCTGCGCCGGGCGCCGCTGGAGACGGGGCCTCCCCGGTCCCGGCGCTGCGCTACCAAAGGGTTCGAGCATCACCTTGGGAACTTCCTGCGTTGCGTGATGAGCTAGCCGGGTGGGGCCGTTGCGCGGGCCTCGGCAGCGACGCTTCGGAGGCACTTGCGCTCGCAGCCTACGAGGCGATGGCGAACGTGGTCGAGCATGCGTACGCGTACTCGGGAGAGCTGGATGTGGAGGCTGTGCACCTCGCTGCCGAGAGCCGAGTTCAGGTGACGGTCACTGATCGTGGTAATTGGGTGCCGCTGGACTGGGGTGCCGACGTCGAAGGTGGTCGGGGCTTGCCGCTGATACGCCGCCTCGCCGACGAGGCCGTGATTACCCCGAGTGAAATCGGCACGGTCGTGAAGATGACCTGGTCGACCACTGGTTAGTCCAGCTGAATGCTGCTCGCTTGCCGTGCCAGCCAGAACGAGCAGCGATTGTCCTGCGTCGGTGTGCCATGGCCGGTGGACCGGACCTCATCAACTTAGGCGGAGCGGCCGCTGTCGTGGTGCGGGACGGACATGTGTCCGGCCGAGATGCTGGCTCACCCGTGATTAGCGTGCTGTTCGCGATTCTTCTGCATGCTGAAGACGGCGGCCCAGTACCGCTCGGCATCCACGATCGTGCTCGACGGCATATTCAGAAGCTCAACGAGATGATTGAGAGCGAAGCGATTCCCCTCGATTTGCTGAATTTCCACACCTTGGTCGAATAATTGTGCCTCTCCGGAGTCGGCCACCTGATCGGCGAGGACTCCCGTGAGATTGCCGAGTCCGGTCAGGGTGGCAACGATGACGGACCCGTAGGCGGCCAGTTGTTCCGTCGTAGGCTCTTTGACGTGGCTTGTTGCGCGGCGGCGACCTGGAGCGCGTCGCGCGCTTGGTAGACGGCCTCGATCGGGCTTGGCGCGAGCACCGGTTGTCCTCGCTGTGATCAGATGTCCAGTGGTTTTGCTTCAGAGCCCGCGACTCGTGTCGCTGATGGTTGCCGCACGGTCATACGAGCCGACGCGCGGCTCTCGGCCTCGCGACGGTTGGGGCGTGGTCGTTGGGGCTCACCTGATGGTGTTCGGCTGGTCGCTGGCCATCACGATCTGTGATCGGCGCGTTGATGGAGCGCGGGGCAGTGGGGCTCCTAGTGCATATACTGTCGTGTGTTTGGAGTCGGCTTGATGGTCATTGCGGCCCTGTTGAATGCCTCGGCATCGGTCCTGCAGCGACGTGGCACGAAGGAGCTCCCGGAGTCGTCGGGGTTCTCGCCCAAAATGCTTGTGGATCTCATTCGCCACCCGGTGTGGGTGCTCGGCATTAGCGCAATGCTGATCGGCTTTGTCGTGCATGGTATCGCGATCACCGTGTCGCGAATCGCTCTTGTTCAACCCGTGTTGGTCACCGAACTTCCGTTTACGTTGGTTCTAGCGTCCTGGGCCTTCCGGCTGCGGATTCCGCGTCGGGACTGGGCCGCGATCTGGATGCTGTCGGTGGGGCTCGCGATCTTCTTGGCGTGCTTGGCCCCGGAGGGCGGTGACCCGCGGGTTGCAACGGGGACTTGGGCGGTCGGCATCGCGGCGACGGCGGGCCCCATCATCGCGCTGGTGGCGTTGGGTTACCGGGGTCAGCGTGAGCACCGGGCAGCGTTGCTGGGAGTCGCCACGGGGGCCACTTTCGGCTTGAACTCATCGTTGATTGCTGGGGTAGGTGCGTCGGTTGCACACGGCGCTGGCCTCCTGAGCACGTGGCAAACGTACGGTGTCGCGGTCCTTGGCCCTCTGTCGTTCTTCCTCTTGCAGAGCGCACTGCACGCGGGCAACCTCGTTGCCTCGCAACCCGGTTTCACGCTGACCAATCCGCTCGTATCCGTGGCGTGGGGCTTGTCAGTGTTCGGTGAGCAGGCGCGCGGAGGGTGGTTCTTGCTCGGGACGACGGCCGGAGCAGTGTTGATCGGTGTCGGCACAGTCGTGCTGTCCCGTTCGGAGATGCTGAACCCTGATGCGCCTCACCGTACGCCTCGGCGCTGACGCGAAGGCACCAGCTTGTTGGCGACTAAACAGTCACCTGGGGCGTGGGTACCGTGTACTTCACGCAGTGTTGATATGACTACGCGTGGTGTGGTTGTGGGCACGACGCGCCTCATCAGTTATGGGAAGCTCGGTTTCCGGTGACCAGCATCCGACTGTGATGCACGAACGGACACCCTTAAACCGATCTGCTCGGGGGCTCGGCTTCGCCAGGTGGGCATGGAAACGGGTATGCCCGCCCAAGATCCAGCAGGTGCTCGGATGTCGCGCCGGGCCCTTCCGCCGCAGGCACTTTGGCCGTCCATCAAGTCTCGGCGAGCCGGTCGGTATCGCATACTGGCGGACGTGTCGGATTCGACTGCTTCGATGAGTAGGCGTGTCCACACGCTGAACCGCCCGAACATGGTCAGCGTGGGCACCATCGTGTGGCTGGCCAGCGAACTGATGTTCTTCGCGGGCCTGTTCGCCATCTTCTTCACTGTCAAGGCGCAGCACAGCGGGCCGTGGCCGCCGCCACCAACCGAGCTGGACCTGAGTTACGCGGTGCCGTTCACGGTGATCTTGGTGGCGTCGTCATTCACGTGCCAGTGGGGCGTGTTCGCCGCCGAACGCGGGGACGTCTACGGCCTGCGCCGCTGGTACGTCGCCACCCTCGTGATGGGGACGATCTTCGTGCTGGGCCAGGCGAACGAGTACCGCATGCTGGTCACCGAGCACGCCACCACGATCTCATCCTCGGCATTCGGGACGGCCTTCTACACGGCCACCGGGTTCCACGCCCTGCACGTCATCGGCGGCCTCGTCGCATTCATATTCCTGATGGTTCGCACGCTCCTGAGCCGGTTCACACCGGCGCAGGCGATCGCGGCGATCGTCGTCTCATACTACTGGCACTTCGTGGACATCGTGTGGATCGGCCTGTTCAGCGTGATCTACCTGGTGCCCTGATCTGGCAAAAAACAGTGGGCCTTGCCAACAGTCCACGAGTGGTTTGCCGTAATTGAGCTTCTGGGCCGGATTCCGTGGAAACGCCACTGCGACTCGTGTTCCGTGCTGAGGGCGACGCGCGGGCTCACCAGACTGGCGTTCGTCGTTGAAGACGCTGCGGGGCCGCGCTGAACGTGATGGCGACGGTGGCCTGGGACGGGCTAGTGGAATCACGTCCAGGCTCAACCAACTCCTGCCGACCTACCGGGTGAGCGGCCGGTCCGCTGCCGCTCACCCGGGCTGGGCATCCAGGACCTCGCGGTGGCCGGCCTGCTCGTCAATCGCTGACGGCTTGCGCATCGAACCCGTTCCGCACAACCGATTCCCAGCCGGAAGGCATCCTGGTCAGCAACAAGATCGCACTGGACATCGATATCTCAGCGAACAAGCGGAAGGCAGACGGCCGAGGCGCGCCGGTCAAGGCCGTGTGCCCGTTCGCGGCCGAGACCATCCAAACGAACATGCACGATTGGTGTCGCGCCGATGATCTTTGTTTTCGTTGGCCGCCGGTCGAAGAGTCGGCCATAGCCCAGTCATCGCAGGCGTGCGCCACATCGAGCTTCTCCAACTTCGTTTGCATCGTTGCTGACTGTGCGCCTCACCAGGGCACATGTCCGGCGTCGTCGAACATGCCTCCGGTCGGGCCGTCGTCTGGCAGCGTGGCGAGCCGAATGGCGATCCTGGCGCCGTCTGCTGGCGTGCTGGTTCCGTGGAAGCCGTTAAAATCGGTCGCGACGTAACCGGGGCAGGCGTTGTTGATTTTGATGTTGGTATCGCTGAGTTCCTTGGCGTACTGGATGGTGATCGCGTTGAGGAACGTTTTCGACGGTGAGTAGGCTCCGCTGATCCCGCCGAGGTCAACGCCCGGCGTGGTTTGCAAGGTCAGGGACGCGACGTGGCTGGACTGGTTGACAATCCGCGGGCGCTCGGAGCGGCGTAGCAACGGCAGCATCGCGTTGGTGACCCGAACGACGCCGATCACGTTGGTCTCAACCACCGCCCGGATGCTCGCCGGCGTGACGGTCGAGGGCGCCTCCGGCCATGCCCCGGCGATGCCGGCGTTGTTAACCAGCACATCGAGCCGGCCAGCGCGATCCTCGAGCACAGCGGCAGCAGCCGCGACGCTCGCGTCGTCGGTCACGTCCAGGGATACCGCGAACGCATCGACGCCGTCCGCGCACAATTTCGCCACGGCATCCTCCCGGCGCTGGTGGTCCCGTGCCCCGATTCCGACGCTCCACCCCAGCGCGCCCAGGCCGGCCGCGATCTCGTATCCGATTCCCTTGTTTGCGCCGGTGACCAGTGCAATCGTCTGTTCGCTCATGCTTTCCAGCGTGGCCGGAATCCGGCGGAGAACCAACACCATCTAGGTCGCACACCGATACCCAGCTGATATGAATCAGCGGTAGGCTCAACGGGTGGAGACGCGGGAGTTGCGGTACTTCGTTGCGGTCGCCGAGGAGTTGCACTTCGGCCGGGCCGCCGAGCGCCTGGGCATCGCCCAGCCGCCGCTGTCGCGGACGATTGCCCAGCTGGAGCAACGACTCGGAGTCGTGTTGCTGAAACGCACCAGCCGCAAAGTCTCGCTTACTGAAGCCGGGTCGGTGCTGCTGGCCGAAGGCCGGGCGATCCTCGGCGCGCTGGCAGCAGCCGAGCGACGCACCCAGCATGCCGCGACCAGCCAGCCCTCGCTCGTCCTGGCTGCCAAGGCCGGCGCCTCCGGTGAACTGCTGGCGAAGTTGCTCGACGCGTACGCCGCAGAGCCGGGAGCCGTCGCCGTCGACCTGCTGCTCTGCGAATCCCAGCCCCAGCAAGCGCTGCATGACGGCCGGGCCGACGTGGCGCTGTTGCATCAACCCTTCGACCCGACGGCCGAACTCGACATCGAAATTCTGAACACCGAGCACCAAGTCGCCATTCTTCCGACATCGCATCCGCTTGCCAGCGAGCCCCAGGTACGGATGGCAGATGTCAGCTCACTGCCGGATCTCCCGCTGGCGCGCTGGCCCGGTCCCGACGGCGTCTATCCAGATGGCCCCGGCGTGGAAGTACGCAACCAGACGCAACTCTTCCAAATGATCGCACTCGGCCGCACCACCGTGGTCATGCCCGAATCCAGCCGCGTCAACCTGCTCGAAGGCCTCGCCGCCGTACCGGTTCTAGACGCGCCGAACGTGACGACAGTCATCGCCTGGCCGCCCCACAGCCGCTCCCTTCCACTCGCCGATCTAGTCCGCGTGGCCACACTCCTCTAAGAGTTCCTAACAAATTGATCACTTGCAGTGCCTGAGGTTCCTTGATCGTCGATCATGGACACGTGAGGAAAGGCGAGCAGCCGCCATGGATCGT
>NZ_JBSFLZ010000071.1:0-35418 GCF_053599315.1 Saccharopolyspora sp. NPDC000995 | reverse complement strand
CGACGAGCCGACTTCCGCGCTCGACACCACTGTGCAGAAGACCGTGCTGGACCTGATCGAAGACGTCGCCGCCCACGACGGCACAAGCGTCCTGTCGACGTCGAAGGACGCGCACAGCGCGGAGATCCGGCGCAGCTCGGAGTCCGGGAGGATCACCGCGTCCACCCGGGCGCGGGCGGCCACGATCCGTGCGGCGAGTTCGGCGTCGGTGTCGGCCCACCGCGCGGCGAACCCGGGCGGGTCGGCTTCGAACGCCAGGCGGCGGCGCACCACCTCGGTCCGGGTCGCCACTTCGCGCGACGCGGCGACGTGCACGGTGAGCCCGAACCGGTCCAGCAGCTGCGGGCGCAGCTCGCCTTCCTCCGGGTTCATCGTTCCCACCAGCAGGAACGACGCCGCGTGCGAGACCGAGACGCCTTCGCGCTCGACGTGCGCGCGCCCCATCGCCGCGGCATCCAGCAGCAGGTCGACGAGGTGGTCGTGCAGCAGGTTCACCTCGTCGACGTAGAGCACGCCCCGGTGCGCGGCGGCGAGCAGGCCGGGTTGGAAGGCGCGGACTCCTTCGGTCAGGGCGCGTTCCAGGTCGAGCGAGCCGATCAGCCGGTCCTCGGTGGCTCCGACCGGGAGCTCAACTAGCTGGGCGGGGCGCTGCGTCGCGGCGCAGCCGTGCGGACCATCCGGGCACTGCGGGTCCGCGGCCTGCGGATCGCACCCGAAGCGGCAGTCTGCGATCACCTCCAGCGGCGGCAGCAACGACGCCAGCGCACGCACTACAGTCGACTTCGCGGTGCCCTTCTCGCCTCGGACGAGGACCCCGCCGATGCGCGGGTGAACGGCGTTTAGCAGCAGCGCCAGCCGGAGGTCGTCGTGGCCGACGACGGCGGAGAAGGGAAAGCGCGGGACAGCGGACATGCCGGGTGTTCCTTCCTCGGGGTGCGGACGCCCCGGTGGCGGGAACAAGGGGACGCAGTGTCCTGACTCCCGGATCGTCGCGCCCCTCCGGCCTTCCCGGGTCTCCCCGGTGGCTCGCGGGGGAGGGCCGCTCCCCGGTCACAGTGGCGCCGACCGTGCCGGATTCCCACCGGCTTCCTGGCGCACCCCTTGCATTCGGATCACCGTGCATCGTCGCAGATCCCGGCCACCTGACCAACCGACCACCACCCCGAGGAGACCAGCACCACTGGAGAGCGGCCTGCTCGCCTCACCGATGCGCCAGTTCAGGGCTGGGAGAACGCCGGTTTTTCCCTCCCCGTGCACGGCGATCTGCGATGGCGGCGCGAACGCACGTGGAATCTGGGGTCGCGCCGAATGGCCGGGCGGCCCCGGGGTCGGTGGATGCGCGAGCAGCAGGAAGTGCTCGCCGAACGAGGACGCGCTCCAACAGGCCCCTGGGCCGGAACAGACTCAGGCGCTGTCCGGGCCGGTGCGGGGCCGACAGAAGGGGTCCGCGGTTGACCCGGCCGCGAAGCGCCGGGGACAGGGCGACGGGTGCGGGGCAGCACGTCGCGGCGATCACGCCGTTGGGCGCACCCCGTTGCCGCTCCTCCACGCTCCATTTGGACGCCGGGATCGTGGCAGCCCTAAATACCGCGGTCAACCCCGCAAGTAGCGCCGATCACGCGCGGCGGCGCGGCTCGCGACGCATGTTGACGTGCGGGATGCCGTCCTCCAGGTATTCCACGCCGTCCTCGACAAAACCGAAGGAGCGGTAGAAGTCCGTGGCATAGGCCTGCGCGGCTAGCACGGCCGGCGAGTGCTGCACCTCGGCGACCGCGGCGCGCATCAGCTTGCGGGCCAGGCCAAGGCCGCGCGCGCCCTTGGCGGTGCAGACCCGCCCAATGCGGAAGGTGCCGTCGCGATCTTCCAGCAGGCGGAGATAGCCGAGCACGTAGCCGTCGACCGAGTCGATCCAGAAATGCCGGGTGGTCTCCTCCAGGTCGCGACCGTCCAGCTCCGGGTAGGGGCATTCCTGCTCGACGACGAACACATCGACGCGCAGGCGCAACATCCGGTAGAAGTCCTCGGCGTCCAGGTCCGCGGTGTAGGCGCGGTGGACGGCGGTCGCGAGCGGCTGAAGGGTCACTCTTACCTGGATATCACAGCCAGTCCCAAAACCCTCATTCACCAGCGCGGGGAGTAGTCAACACCACTCCAGCCGACGCCTTTGCGTTGCTCTGTTCGGGGTGGTTTCGCGCCGAAGCGCTGACCCTCCGCCGGGCCCGCGGTTAGCCTGCGCGGGATCAGTAGTCGATCGGTCACGGCGAGTGGTTTGGGGGGATTGGTTAGCGAACGGGTCTTCGGCGTCGATGGCGCGCGACGCGCAGGCCCGGGTAGTACTTCGCCAGCAAAGACGGTTATCGCGAAAGCCTGAAACATGGCGCTATTTCTGGGACGCGGACGACCGGTTGATCGGGGTCCTGACACCGGATGGCTCGCGCTGGCGCTATCGCTACGATCCGCTCGGACGCATCGCAAAGCAGCGCTTTGCGCCGGATGGTGCGAGCCTGCTGGAACAGGTCGAATTCGCCTGGGACGGACCGATTCTGGTCGAACAAGCGCCCACGGACGGCGTCCCCAACGGGCCCGGACTCGGCAACGCACGAGTCACTGTCTGGGATTAAGAGCTGGGAACCTTCCGCCCGATCACCCAGCTCGAACGCTCACCCGTGAGCCACGCACCGCAGCAATGGATCGACGAGCAGTTTTACCCCATCGTCACCGACCTGATCGGCGCGCCGTGCGAGATGGTCAACGACCGAGGCGGCATAGCCTGGTTTCACCGCACCACGATTTGGGGCAACACCCTTGACCAAAGCCGTGCGGGCGCGTACCCGTCCCTGCGGTTTCCGGGCAGTACAACGACAGCGAAACGGGACTCAACTACAACTTCCTACGACAGTGCGACCCGATTTGGATGGACCTCTGGTTCATCCGGCGGTGGTTCAGGTCGCGTTCCGGGTCCCATTGGACTCGGACCGGGCTCGCGCGCTGCCGTGGAGGTCGGGCTCGTAGTGGCTCAGGCAGGCGTGGTCGAGCGCCCATTCGAAGCCGTCTCGCGTGATCTCGACCGCTAGCACCCTTTCCTGGTCCGGTTTTCTCCCCCAGCCGCACCGGTAGGCCATCCACAGGAACGACGGCTTGGTCCACGTCCTCCGCTCGCGTTTGGACGGGGATACGAACGTCCCGGCAGCCAGCGCCGCATCTGCGATGGCATCCGAATACGCCTGGTACACGGTGATGGAGTACTCCGTGTGCTCAGCCCTGATCGGGCGGTACCCGCGCGGGCTTCCCCGATCTTCCACACCGCTCAGCCTGCGGGAGGGTCAGGTGCCGGCTCAACCGGATTTCGCCGCGGTCACAGCTGCGCCGACAGCTCCCCGGCGTAGCTGCTCAGCCGGGTGTACACCCCGGGCGTGTTTGGGCGGCCGCAGCCGGTGCCGTAGGAGACCACTCCGATCAGGCGGTTGTCCGCCACGATCGGGCCACCCGAGTCCCCGGCGCAGGCGTCCGTGCCACCTTCCTGGACTCCGGCGCAGAACATGCTCCGGGCGTCGTAGTTCGGGTATGCGGTCCGGCAGGTTTCATCGGTGGTGACCGGGACGTCAACCGCGCGCAGGGTGTTCGACGGCGGACCGGATTCGCTGGTGCGGCCCCAGCCGTAAACCCGCGCCACCGCCCCCGGCAGGTACGGCGCGGTTTCACCCGGGCCCACCACGTTCAGCGGGCGTTGCAGCATCGGGGCGCGCAGGGTCAGCACCGCGACGTCGTCGCCGCGGGTGTAGTCCTTGAAGCCGGGTTGGACCCAGATGCTCTCGATCTCCCCGACCACGCCGCGCTCCGTGCGCAGGTCGGTGCGTCCCGCGATCGCGCGCAGTCCCTCCGGAGCGCGCCTGGTGCCGGTCGTCGGGTCCACCGTGCAGTGCGCCGCCGTGATGACCTTGATCGGGCTCACCAGGGTACCGCCGCAGAACTGGCGGCCGTAGTCGTCGGTCACCGCCACCGCCCAGGGGGCGTCGTCCGTGCTGGTTTCCGAGCCGCCGAGCACGCGCGCCTCAGGTTGCCCCTCGGCGTTGGCCGCCACCGGGTGCAGTCCGGCCAGTGCCGTCACCGCGCCGGTGACCACGAGCCGCAGCAGCGCCCCCTTGCGCGCCGTTCGGGTACTGCGCTCACTGCCACGCCCCACGTCGTGCCTCCAGCTGTCGCGAATCTTGCCGACGGCACACCGTAGTCACCCCGATACCGGAACATCAGGAGGCACAACTCACACGGACTCAGGAGAATATTTCGTTAATATTGAATTTATCGGGAAATTTTACTGTGTACATCGATGATGGCAGCTGCTCATCCTTCTCGAACCACCACGGACCTGGAGCGCTCCTCGCGCCGGGTCCGTAAACCTTGCACGCCCAGGTGATCGATTCCACCCGATCAAGTGTTCAGTGCTGCGCGCTGTCGCGAAGGAGGATGCTGTGCTCGTGGACCTGACCCCGTTGCCCGCGTTCCTGCTGGCCAGCGCGGTCGTCATCCTCACCCCGGGAGTGGACGTCTTCCTGTTGCTTCGCACCTCGCTTGCGGCCGGCCGCCGCGCGGGGCTACTCGCGCTCGCCGGGATCCACAGCGCGAGCAGCATCCAGGTCGCATTGGTGATCTCCGGGCTCGGCGCACTGATCACCAGCCACCCGGCCGTGTTGTCCGTCCTGAAGTGGACCGGCGCCGCTTACCTCGTCTACCTCGCCGCGTCGATCCTGCGTGGGCTGTGGCTGACCAGGAAGGAATCCGCCGCGGGAGCGCTCACGACACCCCCGGCGGATTCGGCGAACCCCTACCTGCGCGGCCTCTTCAGCAACCTCACCAACCCGAAGATGCTGCTGTTCAGCCTGGCGTTCCTGCCGCAGTTCGTCGGCGCCGCCGCGCGGCCCGCGCTGCAGCTGGTGCTGCTCGGCCTGGCCTTCCTGGTGCTCGCCGTGATCTGGGAGCTCACGATCGTGCTCGGGGCCGCCCGCATCGCGACCCGCCTACAGCACCCCCGCGTCGCGAAGTCGCTGGATGCGATCAGCGCGGCGGCGTTCCTGACCATCTCGGTCGGCCTGGTCGCGGGCTGACACCGCCGCGCACGTCAGCAGCGCGAGCCCAGCCATCACGGCCAGCGCCACCGGGGCGGCGACGAACGGCTCCAGCAGGCTGACCGCGAGCGGCGTGCAGAAGCCCAGGTAGGCGATCGACCAGAACACCGCGGTCAGCCTGGCCAAAGTGGACGGTGGCGCGATGCGGCCGACCACGGTCAGGCAGAACGTCACGCAGAACCCGTAGCCGGCACCGAGCACGAGAGCGGCGAACAGCGCCAGCCCCGGCAGCACCCACCACGCCGCGACCGCCGCCAACGCGAGCCCGGCGGTCGTCGTGAGCAAGCCGACGACCGCCGGTGCGCGCTCACCTCGCTGCGCGACCCGCCGCGCCAAGGGCTGGACAACTGCCCCGAACCCCGGCGCCATCAGGGCGGCGACCCCGGCGAAGACGAGCTCGAACCCGGGCACCGCCGAGTCGACCTGCCCGGGGAGCACGCCGAAGGCCACGGTCGGCCCGACGAACACCCACGGCGCGACCGGCACCACCAACCGCAGGAAACGCGGATCCCGCAGGCCGCTGCTCTGCGGACCGGGCACGGCCTCGCGCGACCGCGCCTCCGGGCACGCCACCGCGAGCGACAAGCCCGCGATGCACAGGACCAGGTGCGGCATATATGCGCTGACCAGCGGGTTCGGTCCCCACTGCGCGATCAGCGCGGACACCAGGCCGCTCACGCTGAACCCCAGCGACAGCAGCACCCCGGCCCGTCGCGCGCCCACTCCGTCCTCGACGGCGGTGCCCAACGGCGGGTGCGACAGTTCGCGGACCCACGCGCTGCCCGCGGCCAGGACCGCGCCCGTGCTGATCCCGGCCAGCAGCCGCCCCACGACCAGCCATGGCGTGGCCAGCGCCCCCGCCATGAGCGCGGCGGTTCCGGCCGCGCTGATCGCGATCGCACCGAAGACGACGGGACGTCGTCCGTACCGGTCCCCCATCGGACCGCCCAGCAGCAGCCCCGGCAACAGGCCGGCCACGTAGAGCACGAGCAGGCCGGTCACGGCCTGCCCGGACAGCGCGAGTTCAGACCGGTAGCCCCCGAGCAACGAGGAGAACTGGTTCGCGCCCCAGCCCGCCGCGGTCAGCAGGAACGCGGCGGGCAACCACTTGTTCCGCACAGCGTCGGTTCTATGCCGGTCGAACGCGCGACCGCACCGGCCGTTCGGGATTTGTGAACGCGGCCGTGATTTCCGCATCGCCATCTCTTCCACGTCACGAAAAACCGGCGCACACTTGGTCCGTTTTGCCGGAAATTTCGTGCTCGGCACAGCCGTTCGCCCGCAATCTCGGGCAGAACTGCCCGGTGCCGCCGCTTCCCCCGCTTCGTACGCTGCAGGTATGGACCTGCGGCGGTTGGCGTCATTCCTCGCGGTTGCCGAAGAAGGCCACTTCGGCAACGCCGCGGCGCGCCTGTTCCGGTCGCCCGCGTCCGTCACGGCGCACGTCCAGCAACTAGAGCGCGAACTCGGGGCCCAGCTGCTCGACCGCTCACCGGTCCGGCTCACGCCGGCCGGCGAGCGGTTCATCGGGCACGCGAGATCCCTGCTGGCGGCGATGGACGCCGCGGTCGCGGACGTGTCCGAGGTCAGGACCGAGACCACGCTGCGGATCGGGGTCATGAGCAACGGCTCGGCCGAGCTCACCCCCGCCGTGGTGCAGGCCTTCCACCGCGCCCGCCCCGAAATCCAGGTCGAGTTCGTGGCGCTGGACTTCACCGAGCACGTATCCGCGCTGGTGCAGCACAGGGTCGACGTGGCGTTCGTGCGGCCCGCCCCGGACGACGAGCGGGTCGCCGTGGACGTGCTGACCACCGAGCGGCGGATCGTGGTGGTCCCAGCGTCCTGGGAGCTGGCCGACGCCCCGTCCGTCCAACTCTCCGACGTGCTCGAACTGCCCTACATCAGCCTTCCCGACCACACGCCGCGGCAGTTCACGGACTACCTCTACTTCGCCGCCGCGCGCGGCGGCCTGCCCCCGCACCGCAGCAGGTCTCATGCTGTGACCCCGCACGAGGTACTGACCACGGCGGCGGCTGGGCGCGGCGCCGGATCCGCGCTGGAGTCCTTCCAGCGCTACTACCCGTGGCCGGGCACGGTGTGCGTGCCAGTGCTGGACGCGCCGCCGGAGCACAGCGTCCTGGCCACCCGGGCGGACGACCGGAACCCGGCGGTGCGCATCTTCCGCTCGCAGGCCACAACCCTGGCACGCGAGCTGGGCCCGAAACTCCGCTTGACCGCCACCTGACGCCAACCGCTCCCGCACTGCAGATCTTCCAGCACCCGCCGGATCTCGTGGTCGGCCGCAGCTCTCCTGGCGTCGCGGCAACGGCGATCTTTGTCTAGGACGGCGGTCTACGGCAACAGACGTGACACGGCCGGGGCGCTCCAGCTGCGCCCCGGCCGCGTCGATCCGGGTCAGGAGCCCAGTTGTGCTTGGACGTCGTCGTGGTACGCCGACACCCGGGTGTAGATGCCTGGCGCGTTGGGCCGGGCGCAGCCGTTGCCCGTCGAGACGATCCCGACCAGCTTGTTGTCGACCACCAGCGGCCCACCGGAGTCACCCTGGCAGCTGTCCTTGCCACCCTCAGGGAAACCGGCGCAGATCATCGCGTCGGGCTTGTACTGCGGGTACGCCTTCTGGCATTCCTGGTCGCTGACCAGCGGTACTTCGGCCTTCTGCAGGGTCTGCGATGCCTGGCCGCCTTCGGCGGTGGCGCCCCAGCCGAGCGCTGAGGACATCTTCCCCGCTTCGTAGAGCGAGCCGTCCTCCTTGCCGGCCAGCACGAGCGGTTGCTGCGGCAGCTCCTGATCCAAGGTCAGCACCGCGACGTCCGCGCCGCTGGTGGCGTTCTGGAAGCCCGGGTGCACCCAGATGCCGGTCACCTTGGCGACCGTGCCCTCGGTGGTCTTCTTGTCCTCTCGCCCGGCGACGACCTGGACCGACTCCGGTTTCTCCCCCGAGACGCAGTGCGCGGCGGTCACGATCTTGTTGGCCTTGGCGACTGTGCCGCCGCAGAACTGGTTGCCCTGCGGGTCGGTCAGGTACACCACCCAAGGGTGTTCGGCGATCTTGGCGGGTTTGCCGCCCACGATGGGCGGTGCCTTGGCCTTTGAGGTGCCCCCACCCGCCGCGTTGGCCGTCGTTGTCAGCAAGCCCGACGACAGGGTCGCCGCCGCCAGCAGCCCGGCAATCGACCACATCCGGCGCTTCGTGTCTGCCATCACCGTTGCCTCCTCCCCCGGAGCCATCCGGCACGCCGTCGTTCGACCTGCCGCCTCCGGCTCGTCCAAGAGTGTCCATTAGAAAGAGGATCAGAACCCGCTGTTGGATACACCTGAGCCAGCCAGGGCAACCCGATCGAGTGGAAAAAGCGCACTATTACCACTCGGTCGGACTAACACCACTGTCCACATAGGACTTTGACCACATGGCCAATTCCCTTGCCTGGAAAGAGTAATTCCACGCTTGCCGAGAGCTCAGTCCTCCAACTGCCCCTCCAGCTCCAGGTAGACCGCGCGGAGATCGTCGAGCACCGACGCGTCCGGCTCGGCCCACAGACCGCGCTCAGCCGCCTCCAACAGGCGTTCTGTCATGCCGCGCAACGCCCACGGGTTGGACTGCCGGAGGAACTGCTGCACCTGTTCGTCGAACACGTACGACTCGGCGAGCTTGGTGTACATCCAGTCGTCGACGACACCGGCGGTCGCGTCGAAGCCGAACAAGTAGTCCACTGTGGCCGCGAGCTCGAAAGCGCCCTTGTAGCCGTGTCGCTGCATGGCCGAAATCCACTTCGGGTTGACCACGCGGGCCCGGAAGACCCGCTTGGTCTCCTCGCCAAGCGTCCGCGTCTTGACCGCGTGCGGCACCGCCGAGTCGCCGACGTAGGCGGCCGGGTTCTGCCCCGACAGCGCGCGCACCATGGCCACCATGCCGCCGTGGTACTGGAAGTAGTCGTCGGAGTCGGCGATGTCGTGCTCGCGGGTGTCGACGTTCTTCGCCGCGACCTGGATGCGGCGAAACGCCGATTCCATGTCGGTGCGCGCCTCGCGTCCGTCCAGGCCGCGCCCGTAGGCGTAGCCGCCCCAAGTCGCGTAGACCTCGGCGAGGTCGGCGTCGCTGCGCCAGTTGCGGGCATCGATCAGCGGCAGCAGACCCGCGCCGTATGCGCCCGGCTTGGAGCCGAAGATGCGCGTCGAGGCGCGCCGATCGTCGCCGTGGTCGCCGAGGTCGGCGCGATAGTGCGCGGCGACGTAGTTGTCCTCGTCCGGTTCGTCGAGCTTGGCCACGGTCTGCACCGCGTCGTCGAGCAGCGCCACCACGTGCGGGAAGGCGTCGCGGAAGAAGCCGGAGATGCGGACCACCACGTCGATGCGCGGCCGGCTCAGCTCCGCGACCGGAACCACGTCGAAGCCGGTCACCCGGCGCGAGGCGTCGTCCCACACCGGGCGGCAGCCCAGCAGCCACAGGATTTCACCGAGGTCGTCGCCCTGGGTGCGCATCGCGGAGGTGCCCCACACGGTCAGCCCGACCGAACGCGGGTACTCACCGGTGTCCTCGCGGTGGCGCGCCAGCAGCGAATCGGCCAGCGCGGAGCCGACATCGAAGGCGTTGCGGGACGGGATGGCCTTCGGGTCCACGGAGTAGAAGTTGCGGCCGGTGGGCAGCACCGAGATCAACCCACGCGTCGGCGATCCGGACGGACCGGCCGGGACGAAGCCGCCACCCAGCGCGTGCAGGATGTGCTCGACCTCTTCGGTGGTGCGCGCCAGCCGCGGCGCGACCTCCGTGCAGGCGAAGCGCAGCACCTGCGCGACCGATTCCAGCGGCGTGCCGAGAACCCCGGCGACGACCTCCTCGACCGCCGCGGCCTGCCAGCCCGCTTCGGCCAGCGCGACGATCAGCTTGCGCGCCAAGGATTCCAACAGGTCCACGGCGTCCGACGCCGATACCGAAGGCCCTTCGACCAGCTGCGTCAGCGCGCTCGGCACGGCTGCCCCGGCACCCGGTTCGGCCAGCAGCACCTGCTCGTCGAGTCCGAAGTGGACGGCCAGCGCGGACCGCAGCCCGGGCAGCGCGCCGACCTTTCCGCCGAAGACCTGGCGGGCGCGCAGGATCGCGAGGACGTCGTTGACCAGCTCCTCGCCCACCGGCGCGCGACCCAGGATGTGCAGTCCGTCGCGAATCTGCACGTCCTTGATCTCGCACAGGTACCCGTCGATGTGCATCACGAAGTCGTCGAAGGACTCCGCGTCGGGCTGGTCCGCCTGGTGCAGGTCGCGGTGCAGCTCCGCGGCGGTGACCAGCTCCCAGATCTGGTTGCGCAGCGTGGGTTTCTTCTCCGGGTCCAGGTCTGCGACCAGCGCGTACTCGTCCAGCAGCTGCTCCAGCTTGGCGATGTCGCCGTAGCTGTCCGCCCGGGCCATCGGCGGGATCATGTGGTCGACCACGACGGCGTGCCCGCGGCGCTTGGCCTGGGTGCCCTCGCCCGGGTCGTTGACGATGAACGGGTAGATCAGCGGCAGCTCGCCCAGCACCGCGTCCGGCGCGCAGTCCGCCGCCAGTCCCAGGCCCTTGCCCGGCAGCCATTCCAGGGTTCCGTGCTTGCCCAGGTGGATCACCACGTGCGCGCCGAACTCCTCGGCCAGCCACCGGTAGGCGGCCAGGTACTGGTGCGACGGCGGCAGATCCGGGTCGTGGTAGATCGCGATCGGGTTCTCCCCGAAGCCACGCGGCGGCTGGATCATCAGCACCACATTGCCGAAGCGCAGCGCCGCGACGTAGATCGAGCCCTCGTCGTCGACATACAAGCTGCCGGGCGGGGCACCCCAGTGCTCCGTCATGGCCGCCCGCAACGACTCCGGCAGCGCGTCGAACCACTCGCGGTAGCGGGTGGCGGGCACCCGGATCGCCGCCTCGGACATCTGGTCCTCGGTCAGCCACTCGACGTCGTGCCCGCCCGCGGCGATCAGCCGGTGGATGAGGGTGTCACCGTCCAAACCGGACACGTCCAGCCCGCCGAGATCGTAGCCCGCGGTCTCCAGCGCGCGCAGCAGCACGACGGCCGATGCTGGGGTGTCCAGGCCGACGGCGTTGCCGACGCGGGAATGCTTCGTCGGGTAGGAGGACAGGACGACGCCGAGCCGCTTGTCCTCGTTGCCGACGTGGCGCAACCGGGCCAGCGACACCGCCGTACCCGCGACGCGGCGAGCGCGCTCCGGATCAGCGGCGTAGACCGGGATGCCGTCCTCGCCACTTTCCTTGAAGGAGAACGGAACGCTGATCAGCCGACCGTCGAACTCGGGCACCGCGACCTGCATCGCCGCGTCCATCGGCGACAGCGCCGCATCGCTTTCCTCCCACACAGCGCGACTGGTGGTCAGGCACAGGCCCTGCAGGACCGGGATGTCGAGCTCGGCGAGCGCGCCTGCGTCCCAGGAGTCCTCGTCGCCGCCCGCGCTCGCGTCCGCCGCGACGGCACCGCCTGCGGCGAGCACCGTCGCCACCAGGGCGTCGCAGCCTTCGAGCAGTTCGCGCAAGCCTGCCGCGTCCGACAACCCGCGCAACGAGCCGCAGAACACCGGCACTGCGTTGGCACCGGCGTTTTCCACCTGCTCGGCCAGGGAATCCACGAAACCGGTGTTGCCCGCCAAGGCATGGGCCCGGTAGAAGACGATGCCCACCGTGGGCCTCGCCGGGTCGTGCGGCCGAAAGCCGTGGCGGCCGAACTCGGGCGTCTGCTCCGGCGCGGCGAAGCCCTCTCCGGTCAGCAGCACCGTGTCGGAGAGGAACCGGGCCAGCTGGGCGAGGTTGTTCGGCCCGCCTTCGACAAGGTAGGCCAGCGCCTGCGTGGTCACCCCGGCGGGCACGGTGGACAGTGCCATCAGCTCGGCGTCCGGGGTGGCCTCGCCGCCGAGCGCGACGGTGGGGACGCCGGAGGCGAGGACCGCGTCGAGGCCCTCATCCCAAGCCCGGCGGCCGCCCAGCAGGCGGACCACCACGACGTCCACCCCGGCGAGCAGTTGCGGGACTTCTTCGAGGGTGATGCGGGCGGGATTGGCGACCCGGTAGCCGGCGTCGGCGGCGCGGGCGGCCAGCAGGTCGGTGTCCGCAGTGGACAGAAGCAGGACACGGGTCATTTCGCGGGCAGGCTCGCTCACAGTCGTCCTCTCTCGGGGTGCGCGCCCCGGTGGGGTCACGGCGGCCGGAGTGTCCTGGCTCCCAGATCGCCGCAGGTCCCACCTTCCCGCCCGCGGGCGGTGGCACGTGGGGCTGCTCCCCGGTCACAGTGGCGCGACCACCCCGGATTCGCACCGGGTTCCTCCGCGACACCGCCGTCTTGCTCGCCGCCATCCTAACGGCCACCTCACCCCGCACCAGGACTCCGCCGAAGGTCACCTCTTCGCTGGTGAACCCCGTGAGCGCCTGGGCAGCGATAGAGGCGGCTGCCAAACGCGCCCTGCGTAGCGGTGCGGGTAGCGGAACCTCAGATGCCGTCCGGACTCCGGGCTCCCCGGCTTGCGCATGCCCATTGGGGAACTCGTTCTGCCTGGAAGTTCCGGTGTTAGCCAGCGGGAGCGGTCTAGTCCTACCTCGCCATCGGGTGTGAAGCGAACGGACTGTCCACCCCGGTAGGCGGCACGAACAGTCCGTTCGCTTCAACCAGCGCATTCCGAAACAGCCTCCACAGCGCCCAAACGGCACGGCTGCGGATCTGTCGTTTCGCCGGGCCAGGTGGGAGGTCAGTAGCCCGCGGTGCGGTCGACGACACCGAGGAGCGGTTGGCCCGCGAGGCGACGGCGGACGTTGTCCTCCACCCGCCGCGCCAGCGCCGGGACCAGCAAGGACTTCGGGTTCGCCGAGTGCGGCGAGATGATCGCGCGCGGGTGCTGGAACAGCGGGTGTCCGTCCGGCAGCGGCTCCGGGTCCGTCACGTCCAGCGCCGCGCCGCCGATGTGCTCCGCATCCAGCGCCTCGACCAGCGCGTCGGTGTCGACCAGCGATCCGCGGGCGACGTTGATCAGCCACGCGTCCACCTTCATCCGGGACAGCGCGTCGGCGTCGACCAGCTTCGCCGTCTTGGCCGTCGCGGGCGCGGCGACCACGACGAAGTCCGACTCCGCGAGCAGCCGGTCCGTCCCGGCTTCGTCGTCGGCCGGCCAGGTCCAGGCCGCCCCGGCGACCGGCTTCCCGGACCGGTTCACCGCCAGCACCCGGACGCCGAAGGGCTGCAGCAAGTCGATCAGCGCCCGGCCGATGCCACCGGCACCGATGATCCCGACCGTGGCGCCGAAGAGGCTGAGCATGCCCGTCGGTCGCACCCAGTTATCGGCGCGCACCATCGCATGCAGTTGTCGCGCCCCGGCCAGCATCAGTCCGAGCGTGTGCTCGGCGACGGTCTGGGCGTAGGTGCCCGCCGCGGAAGTGAAGGTGATCCCGTCGCGCAGCGCGTCGGCGGCGACCCAGGCTTCGATACCGGCCGATGGGAGCTGCACCCATTCCAGACCGGCGTGGTCGAACTCGGCGAACCGCTCGGGGCCTGCGCCGTACCAGGCCAGCACGGTGGCCTCCGCAACCGGGCTGATCTCGGCGCCTGCCGCCACGACGGCCGCCGTCAACTCCGGCGGGGCGACCGGACCAATGTGGACCTTCACGACTTCGTCACCTCGGCCTCCTCGACAACTTCGCCAACTCGGGCAGCTGCTCGGGCCCCTCCAACGCTGAACCGACCGCCACCACGGCGGCCCCCGCCGCGAGGAACTCCGGGCGTTGCGCGCGTTCATCCCGCCGGTTGCCACCATCCGCAGGCCGGGGAACGGGCCGTGTATCGCCTTGAACCAACCGGCGCCCAGTTCGGTGGCCGGGAACGCCTTGACCCACGACAGCCCGAGCCGGGTGGGCTTGCTGGATCTCGCTGGGCGTGGCCACGCCAGGCAGGTGCGGCACGCCGAGTTCCACGCTCAGCCGCACCACCTCGGGGTCCAGCCCGGCGCCAGGGTGAACGCCGCGCCCAGTTCCTTGGCCGTGCGCACCTGCGCCGTGCTCACCACGGTCCCGGCCCCCACCGGCCGCCCCCACCGGCCGCCCCCGCCACGCGCCTGCCTGCACGGCCGCGCGCAGCGACGGCTCCGCGTGTTGCGTCTCGATCGGTAACTCGACCGCCTCGATGCCCAGGTCCCAAGCCCTTTCGGCCAGTTCGACGGTCCGCTGCGGGTCCATTCCGCGCAGAATCGCCATGACCGGACCGGTGACGTGCTCGTCGAAGAAGCCCACGATCACCCCCCTTCTCGCTCGACCAGGCCGATGTCGACCCCGGCGGCGGCGATCGCCACGGCCATGCGGCGCCCGAGCGGGTCGTCCCCGAACCTGCTGGCCCAGCCGACGCGATGCCCCAGCGCGGCCAGGTGGACAGCCACATTGGACTCCGCGCCACCTGCGGAGAGGGTGAACGTCGCAGCTTGCTCCAGGGACATCGGGGCAGCCGGGGCGACCAGCGACATCGTCTCCCCCAGGCACAGCACCTCGCCGGGCGCTGCTCGACTCCGCCACGTCCACCTCCTCGATCCCACGGCGCTCGTCGCCAGACAGCGTAATGGTTCATGACTGCGAAATGCACATCTCCATTGCGCTGCTTGCAACAGGACTGGCTGCGGCGTGCGCTGCCCTGGTGGCGAACGGAATGCCTCTAGGCTGAGAATCCGGTGATCACGCACACCTCGATGAAAAGGAGGCTGCTCGAATGAGCTTGGAGCGCCCGATCGATCCGGACCCGTACTCGCTGCTGCCCTCGGTTCCGACGTTCACCGTCACCTCCGACGACGTGACCGACGGTCAGCCGATGGCGCAGGCCCACGCCTATGACGGCATGGGCGCCGACGGCCAGAACCACTCGCCCCACCTGCGCTGGACCGGTTTCCCGGAGACCACCAAGAGCTTCGTGGTGACCTGCTTCGACCCCGACGCGCCGATCCCGGGCGGCTTCTGGCACTGGGTGCTGGTGGACGTGCCGGCCGACGTGACCGAGCTGGCCACCGACACGGGCAACCGCAACGGGCAAGGCATCCCGGCCGGGTCCTTCCACGTCCCCAACGACCTCGGTGAGCGCGCCTTCGGCGGCGCCGCCCCGCCGCCCGGCGACCGGCCGCACCGCTACTACTTCGTGGTCCACGCGGTGGACACCCAGAAGCTCGGCGTGGATGAGAACGTCAGCCCGGCGGTGGTCAGCTTCAACCTGGCCTTCCACACCGTCGCACGCGCCGTCATCACCCCCACCTACCAGCTCTGACGGCGCAAGCCGACGACTGCAACACCCTTTCGCGAGCCGTGCCGCTCCGGGCCCTCCCGCAGCGGCACGGCTCTTTCGCGTTCCAAGATCGCCCGATCGAGATGTATCTGAATCGGCCGCTCGCTCCTCTTTAAGAACAGGGAGGTTCTCGGAGATCAGGAGATCAGGAGATCAGGAGATCAGGATGAGCGTGCTGCCGGGTTCGTTCGCCGCGCTGGTCGCCGCCGGGGTGGCCGCGCTGCTGTTCGCGCCGTTCGTCGCCGGTGAGCACCGGAGGCACGGCGAGTTGCGCGTGGGCGTCGCGGTGCAGCGCTTCGCCGTGCTGCTCTACGCGTTGGGGCTGGTTTCCTACGTGTTCCTGCCGTTGCCGACCGATGCGGCCTGCTTCGCGCCGCAGTGGCAGCCGCTCGCCGGGCTGACCAACCCGTCGATGCTGGGGCAGTTCGCGTGCAACATCGCGCTCTTCGTCCCGTTGGGTGCGCTAGTGCGGGGCGGTTGGCCAACTGCGGCGCTGGCCGGATTGGTGACCTCGGTGCTCGTCGAGTTGACCCAGCTGACCGGGTTCTGGTTCGCCTTCCCCTGCCCGTACCGGGTTTTCGACGTGGACGACATCCTCGCGAACACCACCGGTGCGCTGCTCGGCAGCTTGCTCGCACCACTCCGGCGGCGCCTGCCTACCGGCACCAGCGGACGGCCAGCGGCGGAACCGCGCCCGGTCACCGCCTCCCGGCGACTGCTGGGCATGTGTTGCGACGCACTGGTGCTGTGGCTCCTCGGCGTGGCCTGCGCCCGGGCCGTGGACATCGCACTCCGGCTGACCCGAACCGCCCCGACGCGGTGGTGGGAAGCCGCCGCGCTGTGGCTCGCACCGGCCGCGTTGTTGCTGGTCGCGATGCTGATAGGACATGGCAGCTCGCTCGGCCAGCACGCGGTGATGCTGCGCGCCAGAGCTCCCGATGGGCGCCCCGCACCGGCGGCCGTGCTGTGCCGTTGGGCGGTCGGCATCGGCGGACTGGCCGTGGTGCAAGGCGTGGTCGAGGCCTCGTTCGGGGAACCGAGTGCTGTGCTCGGCATGTTGTGGTGCACCGCGCACGCCTGGGGTGTGACCAGCACCCGAGATCACCGCGGAATCACCGGGCTCGCTGCCCGGTTGCAGATGGTCGACGCCCGACGAAGCCAAGGTGCGCCGTACGCGGCGCGCTCGATTTGAGGCAGGATGGACCAGTGCGGCACTTCGATCTAGTCATCATCGGCTCCGGCTCCGGAAACTCGATCCTCGACGACCGGTTCGCCAACTGGGACGTCGCGATGGTCGAGAAGGGCGTCGGCCCCAACGACGCCTACGGCGGCACCTGTCTCAACGTCGGCTGCATCCCGACGAAGATGTTCGTGCACACCGCCGACGTGGCCAGCGCCCCGGCCGGCGGCGCGAAGCTCGGCGTCGACCTCGAACTGCGCGACGTGCGGTGGCGCGAAATCCGGGACCGGATCTTCGGCCGCATCGACGAGATCTCCGCCGGCGGCCGCCGCTACCGCGCTGAGGACAACCCGAACGTAACCCTCTACGAGGGCATCGCCCGGTTCACCGGCGTCAAGCAGCTGACCGTGGACACCGCCGCGGGCCCGGAGATGATCGCTGCGGACCGCTTCGTGGTGGCCGCCGGTGGCCGTCCAGCGATCCCGGACATCCCGGGCCTGGACCAGATCGACTACTACACCAGCGACACCGTGATGCGACTCGACGAGCTTCCCGCCCGGATGATCATCATGGGCACCGGGTTCGTCGGCGCGGAGTTCGCGCACGTGTTCTCGGCGCTGGGCGTCGAGGTGACCATGATCGGCCGGTCCGGCCGGGTGCTGCGCGCGGAGGACACCGACATCTCCGCGAGGTTTACCGAGCTCGCGGCCCAGCGCTGGGACCTGCGGCTCAACCGCAAGGAGATCGCGGTCGAGCGAGACGGCGAACTCGTCCGCCTGCACCTGGAGGGCCCGGAGGGCACCGAGGTCGTGGAGGCCGAGGCGCTGCTCATCGCGGTGGGCCGGGTACCCAACGCCGACCTGCTGGAGGTGGCTGCGGGTGGCCTCGAACTCACCGCTGACGGCAAGGTCAAGGCCGACGCGACCCAGCTGACCTCGGTGGACGGCGTTTGGGCGCTGGGCGACATCAGCTCCGACCACGAGCTCAAGCACGTCGCCAACCACGAGATGCGCGTCGTCCAGCACAACCTGCTGCACCCCGACGAACCGATCGAGTCCGACCACCGGTTCGTGCCGCATGCGGTGTTCTCCGCCCCGCAGATCGCCTCGGTCGGCCTGACCGAGCAGCAGGCGCAGCGGCACGGAGTCGACTACGTGACTTCGATCCAGGACTACGCGGGCATCGCCTACGGCTGGGCGATGGAGGACACCACCGGCTTCGCCAAGCTCCTGGCCGATCCGGAAACCGGTGAGCTCCTCGGCGCCCACATCATCGGCCCGCAGGCGCCGACGCTGCTGCAGCCGCTGATCCAGGCGATGCAGTTCGGCCTGGACGCCCGGATGATGGCCCGCGGCCAGTACTGGATCCACCCGGGCATGCCGGAACTGGTCGAGAATGCCCTGCTCAACCTGCCGATGAAGTGACCCGACTGCATCGGCTGCCGGGGACCGGGCAGCCGACGTGTTCTGCGTCATCTTGAGTAATTCCAGTCAGTTCGTCAACTTTGGAGGATTGGGGCTGTTCAAACGCTCCGTTGCTACCCGGTGAAACGGCGTGCGACAGCCCGGAACGCTCAACGGACAAAGGAGTTTGACTGTGCTTCACGAACGCCTCGAACCGGTCTACGAGAACGTGGTCCAGCGCAACCGCGGCGAAGACGAGTTCCACCAGGCAGTCCGAGAAGTACTGGAGAGCATCGGTCCGGTCATCGACAAGCACCCCGAGTACGCCGAGCAGAAGATCATCGAGCGAATCTGCGAGCCGGAGCGGCAGATCGTCTTCCGGGTGCCGTGGGAGGACGATTGCGGCGGGGTGCAGATCAACCGCGGCTTCCGGGTGGAGTTCAACAGCGCGCTCGGCCCGTACAAGGGCGGTCTGCGGTTCCATCCGTCGGTCTACCAGGGCATCATCAAGTTCCTCGGCTTCGAGCAGATATTCAAAAACGCCCTCACCGGGTTGCCCATCGGAGGCGGCAAGGGCGGCGCGGACTTCGATCCGAAAGGCCGCTCCGACCGGGAGGTCATGCGGTTCTGCCAGAGCTTCATGACCGAGCTGCATCGGCACATCGGCGAGTACACCGACGTGCCCGCCGGTGACATCGGCGTCGGCGGCCGCGAGATCGGCTACCTGTTCGGCCAGTACAAGCGGATCACCAACCGGTACGAATCCGGGGTGCTGACCGGCAAACACCTGTCCTTCGGCGGTGCCCGCGTGCGCACCGAGGCAACCGGCTTCGGATGCGCGTTTTTCGTGCAGGAGATGCTGTCCGCCCGCGGCGAGTCGTTCGACGGCAAGCAGGTCGTTGTCTCCGGATCGGGCAACGTGGCCATCTACACGATGGAGAAGGTGCACCAGCTCGGCGGAACCGTGGTGGCCTGCTCGGACTCCTCCGGCTACGTCGTCGACGAGAAGGGCATCGACGTCGAGTTGATCAAGCAGATCAAGGAAGTCGAGCGGGGTCGCATCAGCGCGTACGCCGGCCGCCGGCCGGGCGCGAAGTTCGTTGCGCAGCGCAGCGTCTGGGAAGTGCCGTGTGACGTGGCGATGCCGTCGGCGACCCAAAACGAGCTCAACGCAGACGATGCGGCCACCCTGATCGCCAACGGCTGCGTCGCCGTTGGCGAAGGCGCGAACATGCCCACGACACCGGATGCGGTGCGCAGTTTCCAGGAGGCCGGCGTGGCGTTCGGCCCGGGCAAGGCGGCCAACGCCGGCGGCGTGGCCACCTCCGCGCTGGAGATGCAGCAGAACGCATCCCGCGACAGCTGGAGCTTCGAGTTCACCGAGAAGCGGCTCGAGGAGATCATGAAGGACGTGCACGCCCGCTGCTACGCCACCGCAGCGGAGTACGGCATGCCCGGCAACTACGTCGCGGGCGCGAACATCGCGGGCTTCACGAACGTCGCCGACGCGATGCTCCGCCTCGGCCTCGTCTGACCTGGCGATCAACGCCCATCACGCCCACCCCAACTGGCCCCATCAAGCGAGGTGAACGGACCGTTCGCCCCAGTAGGCGGAGCGAACGGACCGTTCGCCTCAACAGGAGCCTGTTGCGGTTTCGGCGAAAACGGCTGAACCGAAGTACCAAATAAGTCTCGATCGCGGCCGTTCGTCCGCCAGTGGCCATCTCGGCCGGTGATCGATCGATCACGGTCCGTGGTGGGCGTAAATTTGCAACACACTGGCGAGGTAAACAGGCCGTTCGCTCCCACTGCCGGAAGCGTCAGATGGTGCGGGGACGTCCCGCGATTACGCCGAACACCGCCTGGACCGCGACGATCACCACGATCGCCGACAACGAAGCCGACCAGCCGCCGGTCACGTCGTGCAGCACACCGAACAGGAACGGCCCGAACGACGAGATCAGGTAGCCGATGCTCTGCGACATCGCCGACAACGACCCGGTGTCGGCGGCGTTGGCGGTGCGCAGCGAGATGAGGACCAGCGCCAGCGGGAACGCACTCATGCCGACGCCGATCGCGAGCGCCCATACCACCGGCATTGCCAGCGGAGCCAGCAGCAATCCGAGCAGCCCAGTGAGGGTCAGCACCGCGAGCCCGATGGCCCACCAGGACTGGCTGCGGGTCTTGGTCACCAGCGGCGGCAGGATCATGTTGATCGGCACACCGATCAGCAGCAACAACCCGAGCAGCATGCCTGCGGTCGTGCTGTCCATCCCGGCGCCCTTGAACACCTCGGGCATCCAGCCCATCACGACGTAGGCGACCAGCGACTGCAGCGCGAAGTAGACGGTGATCACCCATGCCAGCGGGCTGCGCAGCAGCGAACGCCGCTGCCCTGTCGAAGCGGTACTCGGAGCGTGACGCGTCGGGGAGCGCCGAGCCGCCGCGGGCACCCACACGCACAGCGCGGCCAGCGCCACGACCACCCAGGTCGCCAGCGCCAACCGCCAGCTGCCGGTCGAGGAGTTCAGGTACGGCGTCAGCGCCGAACCGGTCGAGCCGCCCGCCGCCATCGCGGTGGTGTAGAGCGCGGTCGCCATCCCGACGCGGGTCGGGAAGGACTCCTTGACCACCACCGGGATCAGCACGTTGCACATTGCGATCGCGGCGCAGACCAGCACGGTGCCGCCAAGCACCGTCCACGGTCCGCCGACGACCCGCAACAGCATCGCGGCGGTCAGCACCGCCAGCGACGCGCCGATGACCTTGTCGATGCCCATTCGCCTGGCCAGCAGCGGAGCGCCGATGCCCGCGACCCCGAAGCAGAGCGTGGGCACCGAAGTCACGACGCTCGCCCACGTGCTGGAAGCACCGAGCGAGTCACGCACCTCGCCGAGCAGCGACGCCAGGCTGGTGACCGCCGGGCGCATGTTCGCCGCCGCGAGCGCAACACCGGCCAGCAGCAGCCCTCCCCCGGCTACGGCAGTGTGCCGATTGGGGAAGACCGCCTCGGCAGCGCCCTCGTTGTCGACGGTGAGGGCATCCGGGTGGTGCTGGGCGGCTAGTCGGGTGGCATCCTGGTCAGCCACGTGTTCGGGGACATGAGGTCGTGACTTCGTAGACATCGCGACTAGTATGTCAAACATAGGATGTTTGGACGAAAGGACCTGTCAGTGCCTTTGGTCACCACCAAGCGGACCGGGTTGGTCGATCAGGTCATCGCCCAGATCCGCGAGCTCGTGTCGTCCGGGGAATGGCTGATCGGCGAGAAGATCCCACCCGAGACCGAGCTCGTGAGCGCACTCGGCGTCGGCCGCAACACCGTCCGCGAGGCGGTGCGCGCGCTCTCGCACGCCGGGCTGCTGGAAGTGCGGCAGGGCGACGGGACGTTCGTGCGCGCCACCAATGAGATCTCCGGGGCGGTGCGCAAGCTGTGCCGCCCCGAACTGCGCCAGGTCCTGGAGGTCCGCCGCGCGCTTGAGGTCGAGGGCGCCCGGCTGGCGGCCGGGGCGCGGACCGAGGAGGACCTGACCGGGCTGGAGGCCTGCCTGACCAGCCGGGACGACGCGGTGCGGCAGCAGAACAGCACGGAGGTCGTCGCCACCGACGCCGAGTTCCACCGGCTGCTGGTCGCGGCCTCGCACAATCCGGTGCTGATCTCGCTCTACGAAGGGATCCGCGAGACGGTGGCATCCAGCGTCGCGACCACTTTCAACCGGGACGCCCAGGCAAAACTGGTCTCGCACACCGAACTGCTGGCAGCGGTGCGCGACGGCGACCCGCGCCGAGCCGCCGAGGAGGCCGGGGCCTTCCTCGACGAACTGCTCAGCCAGATGGGCTCGGAGAGTGCGGCGGACAAGCCGGATTGATCGCCGCCACACCGAACGCGTCGGCTATCCGGCCGACGCGTCCGGCCAGTAGTCGGTCCCGACGTCGAACGCGTCGCCAGCGGCCGGCACCACCCAGGACGCGGCGATCAACCCGGCGGCGAAACCACCGGTGGTGGAACGGGTGCGCGCGGGTTGCAGCCAGACCGACGGCGCGCCGAAGCGGGTGATCACGATCTCCTCCCCCGATTCGGCGCGGTCGAGCAACTCCACCAACCGCTCGCGGGCTTCATCAACGGTGAACTCGGCAGCCACGCCCTCGACGTTACCCGCGTCACAACTCCCTTGGGCGCCCCTCCACCGATGCTCGCGGCTCTCGCGCGGCCGACGCACAGCCCGACGTCGGCACAGTTCCATTTGAAACTGTGGATTCATTTGAAACTGCGGTGCACCGCCGGCAGCCCGGCGGGCGCGCCGTGGTCGAGCAGGCGGCGCAGGGCATCGGTGTCCAGGTGTTTTTCCACCAGGTCGCCAAGCAGGTCGAGCTGCCCCGCGCGGACCTCGGCGAAATCCGTGCCATCGGCCGGTTCGAAACCGTCCCGCCCTGCGCGCCGCGCCGCCCACCGCAGGAAGGCCCGCCGGAACGCGTTGTTCTCGAACAACCCGTGCCAGTGGGTGCCGAGCACGGATTCTGCGACACCGCCTTCTGCACGTCCGTCGGGCATAGTGACCAGCGGCGTCAGGTCCCCGCGGCGTACGGCGACACCATGGTGGATCTCGTAGCCCTCGACAGGCTTGCCGAAGGCCTCGCCGCGCGGCCTGGCCAGCGTCTTGCGTGGCGCGAACTCAATCTCCAGGTCGAGCAGCCCGAGTCCGTCGACCGCGCCGGCCCCGGACTCGACCTCGTCGACGATTCGCCGGGCCAACATCTGGAAGCCGCCGCAGATCCCGACCACCGGCAGCCCGGCGCTGGCGTGCGCGCGGATCGCTTCGGCCAGCCCGCTGCTCCGCAACCAGGCCAGGTCGGCGACCGTCGACTTGGATCCGGGCAGCACGACCAGATCCGCATCGGCCAGCCGCGAAGGTTCGGTGGCGAACCGGACCGCGACGCCCGGTTCCGCGGCTAGCGCCTCCACATCGGTGGCGTTGGAGATCCGCGGCAGCCTCGGCACCGCGACCCGCAGCCACTGGCCGCCCTTCGGCGGCGCGGGACGCCCGATCACCCCATCGGCCACGTAGGACAACGAATCCTCGGCGTCCAGCCACAACTCCTCGGCCCACGGCAGCACGCCGTGCACCGGGCGGCCGGTCAGCGCGCGCAATTGGTCCAGCCCCGGCTCCAGCAGCGCGGGATCGCCGCGGAACTTGTTGATCAGGAATCCGGCGACCAGCGCCTGGTCCGCCGAGTCCAGCAGCGCGAGGGTGCCGAAGAGCTGGGCGAACACGCCGCCGCGGTCGATGTCGCCGACCACCAGCACGGGCAGTCCGGCGGCCTGCGCGAGGCCCATGTTGGCGATGTCGTTGGCCCTCAGGTTGATCTCGGCCGGTGATCCGGCGCCCTCGCAGACGACGTAGTCGTACTCCGCGCGCAATCCCTCCAATGTGGACACGACGGTGTCCAGCAGGGTGGCCTTGCGGGCCCGGTAGGACATCGCGGTCACCTCGCCTGACACCTGCCCGAGCACGACGACCTGCGAACTGCGGTCGCTGCCGGGCTTGAGTAGCACGGGGTTGAACCGCACCGAAGGCTCGACGCCGCACGCAGCGGCCTGCACGGCCTGCGCACGCCCGATTTCGCCGCCGTCGGGCGTGACCACGGAGTTGTTGGACATGTTCTGCGCCTTGAAGGGCGCAACCCGAGCGCCGCCGCGCGCCAACCAACGACAGATCCCGGCGGTGACCACACTCTTCCCGGCATCCGAGGTGGTCCCGGCAACTAACACCGCATTCACATGAAGTTCCTACCCCATCAATCCGAGCCCGCCCGAGGCACCACCGAACCACCGGCAACCAGCCACTGGCCGACCCTCTCCCCAGGTGAGCACCCGTGAGCGTTTCCGGGCCTGCAACAACCAAAAAAACGAGCCTGGAATCAGGGTAGGGTCAGGATTTCGTTGCCTTCTTCGGTGATTAGGATGGTGTGCTCGAACTGGGCCGTCCAGCTCTTGTCCTTAGTTGTCACCGTCCAGCCGTCGTCCCACATGTCGTACTCATGGGTGCCAAGGGTGATCATCGGCTCGATGGTGAAGGTCATGCCGGGTTCCAGGACGGTCTGCACCGACGGCTCGTCGTAGTGCAGGATCACCAGTCCGCTGTGGAACGAGCGGCCGATGCCGTGCCCGGTGAAGTCGCGGACCACGCCATAGCCGAACCGCTTGGCGTAGGACTCGATCACCCGGCCGATCACGTTGAGCTGACGTCCGGGCTTGGCGGCCTTGATGCCCCGCATCAAGGCCTCGTGGGTGCGCTCCACCAGCAGCCGCGCGTCCTCGGAGACCTCGCCGGCCAGGAATGTCCCGTTGGTGTCGCCGTGCACGCCGCCGATGAAGCCGGTGACGTCGACGTTGACGATGTCGCCGTCCTCGATCACCGTCGAGTCCGGGATGCCGTGGCAGATCACCTCGTTCAGCGAGGTGCAGGAGGACTTCGGAAAGCCCCGGTAGCCCAGCGTCGACGGGTAGACCCCGTGGTCGCAGAAGAACTCGTGCACCACGGCGTCGACCTGGTCGGTGGTCGCGCCGGGCTGGACCGCCTTGCCAGCCTCGACCAGGGCCTGCGCGGCAAGCTTGCCCGCCACCCGCATCGCCTCGATCACCTCGGGCGGCTGCACGTGGGGGTCGCTGTTGCGCTTGGGAGCCGGTTTGTCGACGTACTCGGGGCGCTCGATGTGCGCTGGGACTGGGCGACGCGGCGTCTGCACGCCTGGCTTCAACGAAGCTCGAACCGGCATGTCCCCCACTGTAACCGCGTCACGCTCCCGCACTCCCGGTGACGGCCACGAACGCACCACACTCGTCCCCCTCGCCGTTCGGACCGCAATTTCCATTGAAATTGAAGATCCAATTTCAATGGAAATTGCAGCAGTACCCGTCAGTTCGCGCCCGGTGAGGCCGTTGTCAACCCCGCTTCTTCCGCCGCAGCCAGCAGTGCCGGGTCGTAGGAGACATAGGCGTGCAGACCGTCCCTGATCTTGCACGCGGAGGCCAGGTGGATGACGTCCACCGGGCCGACATTGCAGCGCAACTCGGTGGCCACGTCGAGCACGTCCTGCTTCACCGGCAGCTGGTCGATCTTCGACACGATGATCGACGCCAGGTCTTCCGCGGCCGGGCCTACCTCCCGAAAGGTGCGCAGCACGTCAACTTTCGACAACGCGCTGGTCACGCGGGGGTGTTCCCAGCGCTCGCGGATCCACTGGCTCAGCGCCTTGCTCTCCGGCTCGGGGGCGATCAACTTGATAAGCGCGGAGGAATCGAAGTAGATCAAAACCGCTCCTGTTCACGCCTGCGCAGCAGCCGGTCGGAGACGTTCGGAGTCGGCGCTGCCGGCAACGGTTCGGGGAGCTCGCCGCCTTCACCGGGCACGAGCTCCCCGGTTGCGACGAGTTCGTCGTACAGGGTTTGGTCACACGTGGGCGGACTTAGCACCGCGACGGTGCGCCCCCGATCGGTCACGAGGATCGATTCGCCGGCTGCGACCCGCTTCAGGTATCGACTGGCGTTCTGCCGCAGCTCACGGACGCCGATCCGATCCATGTGCTACACCGTAGCACATGGATCACCGCCGATGATCACCCCGAAGCGTGAAGCGATCAGGCACCCGCGAGGAAGCGCTTCGCGGCCTCGACGGCCGGGCCCGACGAGCCCGCATCGGTCACCAGCACCGCGAAAGCCAAGTCGCCGCGGTAGCCGATAAACCAGCCGTGCGAATGGGTTCCGTCACCGAACTGCGCCGTGCCGGTCTTGCCCCGGACGTCACCGGAGCCGTTCAGCGAGGTCGCGGTCCCGCTGGTGACCACCTCACGCATCATCGCGCGGAGCTGGTCGAGGGACTTCGGCGACGGCGGCTGCGGTTCGGCGTCGGCCTTCGTCGGCACGCCCCGAACCAGCGTCGGCACCGGCATCCGCCCTTGGGCGATCGAGGACGTCACCAGCGCCATGCCAAACGGGCTGGCCAGCACCGTGCCCTGGCCGATGCCGTTCTCGGCGCGCTGCACCGTGCTGTCGGCCGGCGTCACCTTGCCCGTGATCGTCGTCGCGCCTGCCATGTCGAAGTCCACGCCGAGGCCCAGCTCTCGCCCCGCGTCGGTCAGCGCCTGACCGGGCAGGTCGACCGCGAGCTGCGCGAACGACGTGTTGCAGGAACGCGCGAACGCCGTCCGCAGCGGCACCTGGCCGAGGTCGAACTCCTTGTCGTTGGGCAGAACCCGGCCGTCGAACACCTTCTTGCCCGGGCACTCGACCTGGGTGTCGATGTTGACCTTGCCGGACTCCAGCCCGGCGGTCGCGGTCACCGTCTTGAACGTCGAGCCCGGCGGGTACTGGCCGGACAGCGCCACCGGGCCCTGCGCGTCGGCAGTACCGTTCTGCGCCACGGCGAGCACCTCGCCGGTGGACGGCTGCATGGCGACCAGCATCGCGGCCTGCGGTAGCGGGTCCACCGCCTGTTCGGCGGCCTGCTGCGTGCGGTGGCCGAGGGTCACGTTGGTCGGCGCGACCGGCTTCTCGGCGACATCGTGCAGTTCCGCGGCCTCCTGACCGGCGGCGTCTAGCGTGACGACGCGCCACCCGGCGTTCGCCTCGACCTGCTCATCGACCTTGCGCGCGACGCCCGCCAGCACCTGCGTGCCGTACCCGCGCTCGGTGGTGACCAGCCGCGTCTGGACTGGGAAGCGCACGCCCGGCAGGTCGTAGATCTGCGCCTTGACCTTGTCGTAGTCGGTCTGCCGCAGCGTGACCACCGCGTACGGCTGGCCCTGCGGCGTTTTCGCCACGCCGTCCAGGATGGACTGCTGGGTGATCGCGGGCTCGACGGTGCTCAGCGCGCTCGCCAGCGAAGACGAGACCGCCGGCACGTCATGGGCTTCCTGCGGGCTGAGGCTCACGGTGATCAGCTGCTCGGGGCCCATGAGCTGCTTGCCGTCGCGGTCCAGGACCGGCGCCGGATCGGGCCGTTGTTCGCGGAAGGCGATAGTCTGCCCGGTTGCGAGTTGCGGGTGGATCACCGCTGGTGCCCAGCGGACCTTCCAACCCTGATCTCCTTCGACGAGCTTGAGCTCGTTCGAGTAGTTCCAGACCTTGCCCGCGCCGAATTCCCAGGACATGTCGAACCGGGCGGTGGGCACCCCCTGGGCATCCTCGGTCACCTCTCGGACCGTCGCGTGCGCGGCGGTCGGCGACAGGTTCCGCCGAGCCGCCTCCAACGCCGGCCGGGCCTGGTCGGGCGCGTCGGTCTGGTTCGCCGCACCTGCTGCGTCGCCTGCCGCCACCGCGTTCACGAAGGACGCGGCCACGTCCTCTTCAGAGGGTCCGGTACTGCAAGCGGCCAACGGCAACAGCAGCAGTGCCGCCGCGCTGGCCAAGATCCGCGAGGAAACCATGTCCGGAAGTATGCCGAAACCTCCCGAAACGTCCACACCTCTTTTCCGGCAGAGCACCCGCGTTAGGGCCACACCGACCGGGGGACGGCAGTTTTAACCGAAACCGCTGCGGAACTCCACAGTGGACGATCAGAGGAGGACGGTGCCGAATGATCCGACCTGCTGGAAGCCGACTTTCCGGTAGGCCAGGCGGGCGGCGGTGTTGTAGCCGTTGACGTACAGGCTGGCCGTGCGGCCCAGGCCGCGCACCAGCCGGTCCGCCACCGCAGCCGTTCCCGCCGTGCCCAGTCCGGTGCTGCGCCGGTCCGGATGCACCCAGACGCCTTGGATCTGGCCCACGGTTCGGGAAAGCGCGCCGATCTCGGCCTTGAACACCACCTCGTCGCCCTCGAAGCGCGCGAACGCCCGGCCACCGGCGATCAGGTCGGCGACCCGCGCACGGTAGCTCGCCGCGCCGCCGTCGCTGGACGGGTCCACCCCGACTTCCTCGGTGAACATGGCGATCGCCGCAGGCAGGTAGCGGTCCAGCTCGTACGGGCGCACCGGGCGGACCAGCGGGTCCGGGGCCACCCGCGGCGGTGCGGAGAGCGCCATGAGCGGCTGGTCGGCGCGCACCTCCCGCGCCGGTCCCCACTGCGCCGCCATCTCGTTCCAAAGCGCAAGCACCTGCTCGGCCGGGCCGACCAGCGACGAGCACACCCGGCGTCGGCGCAGCGCGCGGTCGGCGAAGGCGCGCATCGCGGCGGGCCCGCCGCGCAGCGGGATCAGGTTCGCGCCCGAGAAGCACATGCCGGTGAGCTTGTTGCCGTAGCCCCAAAGTTCGCCGCCGAGGCGCAACGGGTGGACCCCGACCTCCTCGACGCGCGCGGCCACCATGCAGGCCGCGACCGGGGCGGAATCCAATACGGAACGGACCAGCAGCGCGTCACGTTCCTCCAACAGCCGTGCACCGGCGAGCTTGAGCACCTGCCAAGACTGCCAGAAACCCCGGTCGAAGAGCCTCCCCGGCCGAGATGCACCACACCCACCCGAACGTGCACTCACCCGTTCGGAGTAATCCGATCGGCGCGACACCGCCGCTTCACCGCACCGAACCGCGCGAACGCCCGAAAATGCGGAAACCGGCGCCCCCTGAATCGGGGACGACTGGTGCCGGCGAGATCAGCTGACGGTGATGACCGGCACGCCGGGCTCAGCGTCGGCGGGTTCCATGTCCTCGGCGATGCGCATGGCTTCCTCGATCAGGGTCTCGACGATCTGGTGCTCCGGCACCGTCTTGATCACTTCGCCCTTGACGAAGATCTGGCCCTTGCCGTTGCCCGAGGCCACACCGAGGTCAGCTTCCCGCGCCTCGCCCGGCCCGTTGACGACGCAGCCCATGACCGCGACCCGCAGCGGCACCTCCATGCCCTCCAGGCCGGCGGTGACCTCCTCGGCGAGCTTGTACACGTCCACCTGCGCCCGTCCGCACGACGGGCACGACACGATCTCCAGCTTCCGCGGCCGCAGGTTCAGCGACTGCAGGATCTGGGTGCCGACCTTGATCTCCTCGACCGGCGGCGCCGACAACGACACCCGGATCGTGTCCCCGATGCCCTGACGCAACAGCGCGCCGAAGGCGACCGCGGACTTGATCGTGCCCTGGAACGCCGGGCCGGCCTCGGTGACCCCGAGGTGCAGCGGATAGTCGCACTGCTCGGCGAGGATCTCGTAGGCACGCACCATTACGACCGGGTCGTTGTGCTTCACCGAGATCTTCAGGTCGTGAAAGCCGTGCTCGGCGAACAAGCTCGCCTCCCACAGCGCCGACTCGGCCAGCGCCTCCGGGGTCGCCTTGCCGTACTTCTGCATCAGCCGCGGGTCCAGCGAACCGGCGTTGACGCCGATCCGGATCGGCGTGCCGTGGTCCTTGGCGGCCTGCGCGATCTCCTTGACCTTGTCGTCGAACTTCTTGATGTTGCCCGGGTTGACACGCACCGCGGCGCAACCGGCCTCGATCGCCGCGAACACGTACTTCGGCTGAAAGTGGATGTCGGCGATGACCGGGATCTTCGACTTCTGCGCGATGGTCGGCAGCGCCTCCGCGTCGTCCGCGCTGGGGCAGGCCACCCGGACGATATCGCAGCCCGCGGCGGTCAGCTCCGCGATCTGCTGCAGCGTGCTGTTGATGTCCGCAGTGACGGTCGTGGTCATGCTCTGCACGGATATGGGGTGTTCACTGCCCACACCGACCGCTCCGACCTGCAACTGCCGGGTCTTGCGCCGTTCCGCGAGCACCGGAGCCGGGGCCGCGGGCATGCCCAGATCGACGGTCATCGATTCTTCTCCACCTCTTCTGGTGTTCTTCGTGCCACTTGCGTCGCCTCGCTCCACGATACCGGCGCAAGTTCATCCGGCCGGACGCCGTGGGATCGATCGGATCACGTTCGGTGATCATCAGCGCCCGTTCACGTCGCGTTAGAAACACCGTCGCGCGCCGGTCACCACCCGATCCGTTTAACACCGTGGCGAGCGTCGAGGCCCGTTCAACACCGCCGACACGCCTTCCAGCATCCCGCAGCCGCTCGGCCACGCAGGTGAAAATCACATCCGATGCCGTACTTTCCGTTCGGCCTCGCCGCGCGGCTAGAACAGCTTCACTGGGTTCACGACATCGGCGACCAGGACCAGCAGCGAGTACGCGATGAAGATCAGGCTCACCGCGTACGCCAGCGGCATCAGCCGCGCCGTGTCGAACGGGCCCGGGTCCGGCCGCCGCACCAGCTTGGCGAACCCGCGGCGGATGCTCTCCCAGGTCGCGCCGGCGACGTGGCCGCCGTCCAGCGGCAGGATCGGCAGCATGTTGAACACGAACAACGACAGGTTCACACCCGCGAGCAGGTTGAACATCATGATGATCCGGGCGTCCACGCCGAAGTCGTCTGAGGCCAGCACCTCGCCGCCCAGCCGGCTCGCGCCGACGATGCCCACCGGCGAGTCCTGGTGCCGCTCACCGCCGAAGATCGCGCTGATCAAGTCGGGCACCCGCTGCGGCAACTCGACGACCTTCTGCGCGGTGAGGCTGACGAAGCCGCCGATGGTCTTCGCCACGCCGCCGACGCCCTGCTTCACCAGCTGCGACGTCGGGGTCAGGCCGAGGAAGCCGACCTTCTCGTACTCGCTGGTCGAGTTCAGCTTCGGCCGGTCGGTCTGCATCAGGTTCGCCTGCAGGGTCAGCTGCTGGCCGCCGCGGTCGACGACCACCGGCACGGTGCCGGCGGAGCCCCGGATGGCCAGTTGCAGCTCGTCCCACGAGGCGTAGGGCTTGCCATTGAACTCCAGGATCCGGTCGCCGGGCCGGAAGCCGGCGGCCGCGGCCGGCGACGGCGGCGCATCCGCCGGGCACTGCTCGGTGTTCGGGGCGGCGGCGGGCAGCACGCACGCGCTGACCGACGACACCGTCGTGGTCGGCGTGTTGATGCCGTGGCCCATCAGGATCGCCGCGAAGATACCGACCGCCAGGATTAGGTTCATCACCGGCCCGGCCAGCATCACGATGACCCGCTTCCACGGGTTGCGCTGGTAGAACTGCCGGTGCGCGTCCTCGGGGGTGATCTCCTCAGCGGACATCTGGCGGGCGTCCTCGATCATTGCGCGCCACGGCGCGGACGACGCAGTGCGCCCGTACTTCTCGTCCTTCTTCGGCGGGAACATGCCGATCATCCGGATGTAGCCGCCGAAAGGGATGAGCTTCAGGCCGTACTCGGTGTCACCCTTCTTGCGCGACCAAACGGTGCGGCCGAAGCCGACCATGTACTGGGTGACCTTGATTCCGAACAGCTTCGCCGCCGCCAGGTGCCCCAGCTCATGCCACGCGATGGAGAACAGCAACCCGAGGAAGAAGATGACGATGCCAACGAAGACCAGCATCTACTACTCCGCCTTCCCCGCGAGCTCGCGAGTCCGAGTCCGCGCCCAACCCTCGGCCGCGAAGACCTCGTCCAAGCCCGCCGGATCGCTGCGCCACTGATCTGCGCCGGCGAGCACCTCACCCACAGTTTGCACGATTCCGGTGAATCGAAGTCGGCCATCGACGAAGGCCGCGAGCGCTTCTTCGTTCGCCGCGTTGTAGATCGCGGGCAGGCAGCCGCCGCCGGAGCCCGCAGCCCGGGCCAGCTCGACGGCCGGGAACGCCTCGTTGTCCACCGGCTCGAAGGTCCACTCCTGCGCCTGCTCGAAGGTCAGCGCTGGGGCGGCCTTGGGCACCCGGCGCGGCCATTCCAGGCTCATCGCGATCGGAATCCGCATGTTCGGCGGGCTGGCCTGGGCGATCGTGGCGCCGTCCACGAAGGTGACCATCGAGTGCACGATCGACTGCGGGTGCACCACGACGTCGATGCGGTCGTAGTCGATGCCGAACAGCAGGTGCGCCTCGATCAGCTCCAGGCCCTTGTTGACCAGCGTGGCCGAGTTGATGGTGACCACGCTGCCCATCGACCAGGTCGGGTGGGCTAGCGCTTGCTGCACCGTGACGTCCACAAGCTCGTCGCGCTTGCGGCCCCGGAACGGGCCACCGGAGGCGGTCAGCACCAGCCGTTCCACCTCCTCAAAACGACCCCCGAACAGGCATTGCGCCAGCGCGGAGTGCTCGGAGTCGACCGGCACGATCTGGCCGGGGGCGGCGCTGTCCAGCACCAGCGCACCACCCGCGATCAGCGACTCCTTGTTGGCCAGCGCCAGCTGCGCGCCGGTGGCCAGCGCGGCCAGCGTCGGCTTGAGCCCGCGCGAGCCGTCCACTCCGTTGAGCACCACGTCGGCGGGGGTGGACTCGATTAGCTCGGTGACCGCGTCCGGCCCGGCCAGCAGCCTGGGGAGGCGGAACTCACCGGCCGCGTAGCCGTTCTTCTGGGCCTCGGCGTAGAGGGCGAGCTGGAGGTCTTCGACGGCGGTGCCCTTGGCGACCGCGACGGCCGGGACGTCGAACGCCAGCGCCTGTTCCGCCAGCGCCTGCGGGTCGCTGCCGCCCGCGGCCAGCCCGGCGACCCGGAACCGGTCAGGATTGTGCCGGATCACGTCCAGGGCCTGGGTACCGATCGAACCGGTCGAGCCGAGCACCAGCACGGTGCGGGGGTCGCCGGGTGCGCTCTGATTCGGGGTGTCGGCGTGCATCACGGTCATTGTTCCCGAAGAAGGCGAGCACCCGTCGCTCGCGGTGCGCAAATCACTTCCGTGGCTCACGATCAGGTGGAAGGTCCCGGCAGGGTGAACCGAATGACGTGAGGAGAACAGCCATGGGCATCATCGGATGGATCGTTCTCGGCCTGATCGTGGGGGCAATCGCGAAGGCGATCATGCCGGGCAGGGACCCGGGCGGGATCCTGGTCACCATGCTGCTGGGCGTGGTGGGCGCGTTCGTCGGCGGGCTGATCGGCAACTGGATCTTCGGTGTCGGCATCGACCGGTTCTGGTCGCTGAGCACCTGGATCCTGGCGATCGTCGGCTCGGTCATCGTGCTGGGCATCTACCGCGTGATCGTCGGCCGCAAGGCGGTGCAGCGGTAAGAGCGAGCTCACCGATCTCGGCGCGGGGTGGCGCGGAAGTCGCCTCCGCAACACCTTTTTCGCAGATCGCAGGGGGCAGGTGCACGCTCGGGGGCCGGGGGCGTATGCGAGGATGGGGGCAATGTGGATCGCCGGACGGCGGCCTGCGCACCTAGCAATGTCTTCCGACCTCATGGTCGGCGTGGCACAGGAGGGGAACGTGGCGAGCACCGAGCTGGAGAAGAAGCCCAGCCAGGCCATCGACCCGGCCGAGGAACCGTCGGTCGAGTGGGGCTGGCACGGCGGTTTCCCGAAGGGCACCCAGGTCATGGGTTGGTTCTCGGTCGTCGCGTGCCTGGCCATGCTGATCGGCAACCACCAGGGAATCCTCAGTGGCGGGCACTTCAAGACCGAGGACGGCTTCCTGGTCTTCATCGCGGCGATCCTGGTCATCGGCCTGCTGATCGACCTGCGCAAGAAGCGGACGGCCTGGCGCCGCTGACGCGCCGCACTGGTTCTCTCGCCCCAGCCCGATCAGGGCGCCGTCTTGGAGGCGGTTTACTGGTGCTTTCTGAAGCGGCACAGCCGCCCAGCTCACCCGCGCAACCGGTACCGCCACGGGACGGTGCCCACCCGGTTGAGGTTCCCCGACGCACTTATTGGGTCCGCGCGTGCGTCGAGGATCCCGCAGCGAGCAGGCGTCCGAGGTTCCGCTACCCGCATCGCCGCGCAGAAGGAGCCTGGACGCAGCGGTTCACGGGTTGATACCGGTGAGAACCGTGACGTGCTCCTCGGTGAGATCCGTCATCGCGGACCGCACGCCTTCCCGGCCGACGCCCGACTCCTTCACCCCGCCGTAGGGCATCTGGTCGGCGCGGAAGCTCGGCACGTCGCCGATGATCACGCCGCCGACCTCCAGCTCCGACGACGCGCGGAAGGCCAGCTGCAGGTCGCGGGTGAACACCCCGGCTTGCAGGCCGTAGCGGGAGGCGTTGACCTTCTCGAAAGCCTCGTCCACCGAGTCGACCGGCGCGATGACCAGGACCGGCCCGAAAACCTCCTCGCAAGAAACCTTCGCGTCCTCCGGCGCGTCGGCCAGCACCGTCGGCGCGTAGGTCGTGCCCTCGCGGGTGCCACCGGTGAGCACCCGGGCTCCCGCCGCGACGGCTTCGCCGACCCACTGCTCGACCCGCTCCGCGGCCGCCAGGTCGATCAGCGGCCCGACCTTGGTGGCCGGGTCCTTCGGGTCCCCGGTGCCCTGCGCCTCGACGGCCTTGACCACGCGTGCGGTCAGGTCGTCGAGGATTTCGCGGTGGGCGTAGACGCGCTGCACCGAAATGCAGGACTGGCCGCCCTGGTACACCGCGAAGGTGGCGATGCGCTCGGCGGCGTAGTCGAGGTCCGCCCAGTCCGAGTTGACGATCACCGCGGCGTTGCCGCCGAGTTCGAGGGTGACGTGCTTGCGCGGGGCCGACTCGCGGATGCCCCAGCCGACCGGCCCGGAACCGGTGAACGACACCACCGGCAGCCGAGGGTCCGCGACGAGCTCGGCGGCCTTCTCGTTGGTGGTCGTCACCACCGACCACGACCCGGCGGGCAGCTCGGTCTCGGCCAGGATCTCGCCGAGCAGCAGGGCGGACAGCGGGGTCTTCGGCGCGGGCTTGAGCACGATTGGGGTGCCGACGGCAAGCGCCGGGGCGACCTTGTGCGCCACCAGGTTGAGCGGGAAGTTGAACGGCGAGATGCCGAGCACCGGGCCGCGCGGGATCCGGCGGATCAGCGCCATCCGGCCCGTCGCGCCCGCATCGGTGTCGAGCCGCTGCAGCTCGCCGGAGAAGCGGCGGGCTTCTTCCGCGCCCCAGCGGAAAGTGGAGACGGCGCGGGCGACCTCGCCGCGCGCCCAGGTGATCGGCTTGCCGTTCTCGGCGGTGATCAACTGCGCGATCTCCTCGGCCCGCTCGGTGAGGCGGCGGCTCACGTGGTCCAGCCCCGCCGCGCGCGCGTGCGCGGGTAGCTCGACGAACTCGCGGCGGACCGCGTGCGCGGCGGCGACGGCCCGCTCCACATCGGCGTCGGTGGCGTAGCACGTGGTGGCGACCACTGCGCCGTCGTAGGGATGACGCACCTCGAAGGTCGCGTCGCTGGTAACCCGCTCGCCAGCGACCCAGTACCCGGTGACCGATGACATCGGCTGCCTCCTGTCGATTTTCGTTCTTGCCGCGACGCTACGGCCGCGCGCCGAGCCACCGGCACTGCCAATCCGTCCACCGCCGCCCACGACCATGTCCAAACCGTCACCCCACCCCGATCGGCTAGCGAAGGGCACCTCGACCGGTTTGCCGGTCTCGCGGATCGGGCGCACCAGCGCAGGCGTGTTGGGCATTAGGGCGCTAATGGCCAAGAGCGCCCGAAAAGCGCACCCACCGAAGAACGGCGAAGATAAAAAAACAAAAAGGAAGAAAAAAT
>NZ_JBSFLZ010000070.1:0-35666 GCF_053599315.1 Saccharopolyspora sp. NPDC000995 | reverse complement strand
GAAGTCGCTGTAGCTCGTCGCGCAGGGTCGGCCAGGTGGTGGCTGTGCGGGTCTCAGCGATGCGGATCAGTAAAAGGGCCAGCCAGCAGAGCAGGGTGGAACGCGGGCTGTCGGGCGTTCGCGATACGGACCGGACCATGCGGACCGGCTAGGCCCAGTTCTCCCGAAGCTACGGCCAGGTGCAAAGTAGATCGTTGTAGCTGGGAGTGTCTGATTAGCGGTGGATCGCCCGAGTGTGGTGGGTTGGTTTTCGCGGCGAGGGCCCGGCGGAGTTGGGTCAGGAGTTCGGTGGGGCTGGTGTTGAGCGCGCCGGTGGCGTCGTTGAATTTCAGGAGTTCCTTGGCTTGTTTCCAGGTGATGGGTGTGTCGTTGGCGCTGGGAGTGCGGGGTTCCTGGCGTGGTGGTGATGGTGGTGTGGGTCGGCCGAAGCCGCCGATGTCGTAGATGGTCACCAGTGCACCGGCGGCCTCGTCGCGGGTGGGTGGTGGATCGGTGACGACCAGTCAGCGCAGCCCGAAGCGGCGCTCGATGCCGATGAGCTGCCCGGTGGCGGGGTCGGTGAGTAGCCGTTCGGTGGGCAGTTGTGTGGCCAGTGCCCACAGTTTCCGCAGCGCGGCGCGCTGTGCCCGTTGGACGGGGTCGCGGGTCAGGCGGGTGATCAGCGCGGAGGCTGCGAACCCCACGGCGAACACGCCGCCGATCAGCCACCACAGGATTCCCGTCATGCGACGCCGGCCGGTGTCGCGTCGGTGTGGTGTTGGTCGAGGAAGTGGATGAGCGCGAGTGGGGAGCCGCCGAAGTAGGCGCGGACGCGGGCCTGGATGGCGCGGATCTCGTGGCCGGGCAGGAAGTCGCGGTCGGTGTCGTTGCCGCATCCGCAGGCGCACGGCCGGTACAGGAAGGGTTGTTCTTCGGGGAGTTCGCAGTAGCCGACCGGGTTCTGCGAGCCGTTGACCACGGGGTCGGGCTGGTTCAGCCACGCGTCGCGTACCGGGTGTCCTTCGCGAGTGTCAGCGCTCACGGAATCTCGTGAGCGACGACATGAGTGCAGGAAAAGGCAGTTTCTGCTGTTTTATGGGCAATTTTCCTCTCCATTTATTGTGTAAGGCCTGCCGCTTGGTCGACGATGCTTGGAGTTGAGAACCCCAGGGAGAACCGGCGGGGAGGTGAGACGTGATTTGATCAGCTGGGATCGCCAAGGTGGCAGTACCATCGTGATCTTCAGTCCTCGCCAGATCTGTTGGCTGCGGAAACATTTAACCGATTACCTGCATCGCGTGGATCGAGCGCTCTGCGGGCACGTCGACGATCCGGTAATCTCAAGTTTGTTCGGGGACGATTGTCTTCGCGAGCATGACTTCTTTTCCCGGTTTAGCAGGGCTCGGGCAGCGATCACGACTCTGCTCAATGATTTACCCGACCTCGGTGGGGTCATCGTCATTCGCGATGGGCAGCACCGCATGACCTGGACCTGGACAGTTCACGAGCTGCGCATCGCGCTCGCGGCGCGACTCGGTCTGCCTTTGCTCGACGTTGCGAGACAATCAGATCATCCCAGTGCGCAAAACAGGCTGATGCAGTGGTTATCAACCGTAGCCGACACTCTGGCTACAGCAGGCAACCACTCCTTCGTGTCCGAATGTTTCGAACAATGAATCCCGCCTGGCCTCGGATAAAAGGGGAACACCTGTGGTGCAGCAACAATCACGTCACGAGCGTCAAGACGACGAGCAGGTCTCGGTCCAGGGTGAAACTACCCGAACGACTGCACATGACTCGGAAAAATACGACAAATTGATGGAAGAAATCGATGAGCTGCTGCCTCAGACTGAGGAGGAGGCCGAACGCATCGTTGCCGGTTATATACAAAAGGGCGGTCAATGAACTTTCCCGGAGTGTCTGATTAGCGGTGGATCGTCCGAATGTAGCAGGTTGGCCGGGCTGGCCTGCCAGGACAAAAGGAACCACCGAGTGAGCGAGAACCTATCTCCGGATCTGGGTCTACGCGGCGTGCCGACCCTGGCCGCACTGCACGCCGCCCGCGACGCCGCGCCAGGGCAGGCTTGGCGTCACTCGCTCACACGACACCGTCGCCGCGCTGCTGCACACCCCGCTGGGCCGATCCGACGAGCTGACCCGCTACGCGGCCTGAATCGGCATCTGAACGTTCGTGATACCTCCACCCCGGCTACGCGGCCAGGTCGAGATCCAGGCGGGAATCCATATCCAGCAGGAACCGGCCGTAGGGGTTGACGTTGGTCCAGAACAGCGCGTTGAGCGCCCTCCGGTCTTCCTCGGTCAGTTTCGATGCCCACTCCGGGTCGTCCAGGACTCGTTGCAGCAGCAGAGTATTGATGTAGACCAGGCAGGACTGCAGCAAATGCAGTGCCAGCATCGACACTTCCACATGCTCCTGATCGGCGCCGGTGAGCTTGCCGTCCTTACCGTAGAAGACGACCTCGTTGGCGGAGTTCCAGTTCTCCACCACCTGCAGCCCGCCGTGGATCTCCCGGCGCAGATCCTCCGATGTCAGGAATTCGCAGGCGAAGACCGTGCGCACCACCCGACCGAGCTCCTCCATCGCGAGGTAGGTGGGGTTCTTCGGGCCGCCGCCCTTGGTGAACCGGCGCAGCATCTGCTCGGCTTCGGCCGTCCCGAGCCGCAGCGCGGTGGCGTATTTGACCATCTGGTCGTACTGCTGGGCGATGAGCTCCCAGTTGATCGGCCGGTTCACCATCACCTTGGCCAGCTGCGGCCACGCCGACGCCGGCGCGTCCGGGCTGTAGAGCTTGATCGCGCCGATGTTCTTCAACCGCGGCATCAGCCGGAATCCCAAAAGTTCGGTGAAGGCGAACTCGACCACGCTCGCGCCGTGCGTATCGGTGTAGTTCGCCTCGATCTCCGCGTCCGTGCGGTGCCGCAGCAACCCCTCGATCATGGAGGCGACCTCCGAGGACGAGGTGTCCTTGATCTGGGAATAGACGCAGACCCGGCCCTTCTCGACGTGCCAGTAGATCATGATGCCGCCCGCCCCGTACCGGGCGTGGAACCGCGTCATCAGATTCGAGTCCCACGACCCGAACCGCTTCGAGTCACTCGCGGTCGTGGTCGCCTTGCCCCACCAGCGCGGATCCCGCGCGGCGAACGTCGCGTTGACCACCCGCACGATCGCCCGTCGCAGGTTCTCCCGCGTGATGTGGCTGGACCGCACCCGCCGCAACGCGCCCTCGTCCTCGTCGTGATGCCCGGTGGCCACCAGCGCACGGATCCCCACATTCGTACCGAGCGCGAACAGGCACATCAGCAGCCGGCGGCGCAGCACATCCTTCGGCAGTGCCTCGCGGGTGGCCACGGACACGAACTCGGCCGTGAAGTCGGTGAACAGGTCGGTGTTCTTCAGCATGTCCAGCAGGTCGATCGTGCCCCACCGCCGCGCCACCTCCGCCTTGAGTGCGGCGAGGTTCTGCGGTTCGGGGAGTTTCTCCAGCTTCGGCACGGTGATCCACGGCTGCCCGCTCCTGGCGGTGATCTTCACCCCGCCAGTCGTCCCCCTTGCCCATCGCGGTGTTCAGCGCGTCCAACGCGGCCTGGTGCCGCCGCTTGAGGTCGTCGACCCTGGGCCCGCAACGGTTTGCCCAGCGCGGCGTAGTGCACATCGCGGTTGTCCTCGAAGTTGCGCGGCAGATCCTCTTCCGGATCCCGCCACCGCCCGGCTCCGGCTACCCAGATCTCCCGGCGCCGCAGCGCCTCCCGCAACGCGATCAGCACGCACAGTTCGTAGGAAATGCGCTCGACCTGGCCGCCCTCGTCGGTGACCGCGTCCCGCCACGCCCTGGGCACCACACCCTCGATCGGCGGCCGGTCTTCCGGGCCGTACACCTTGACCTTGCTGTCCACCGCCGCGTACGTGCCCAGCAGCTCAATAGCGTCCATCACCGGCCGGTAGGTGGTGTTGTTGCACCGGAAATCCAGTGCGGCCAGCACCGGGCCCAGCATCCGCCGGTAGTGGTGGGTATAGGAACCCCGCAGCTGGTAACGGACCCGCTCGCGCACCACCCGGCTCCCGGCCAGTAGCTCCTTGACCAGCTTGCGCAGTGTCTTCTCCCCGCCGGGCACCACCGGCCACACCGCCGACCGCACCTGCTCGTCGGGATGCTCGAGCACCGCATTGACCATCTTGAGGAAGATGCCTTTCTTCCCCGGAACCGACGTCATCTCGCCGAGCAGTTCCTTCTCCACTCGCCGTTCCGCACGAGCGTTGATCTTGTGCACCAGATCCACCAGCAACCGGATGAGATCATCGGTGATCTCGGCCTGACGCACCCAGCACAACGCCGCCAGCAACGTGTACCGCACCGGTCCGGAACACTCGGCGAAATCCGACGGGAACATCCGCGCCGCCCGCGACCGCCACGCCGCGATCATCCGATCCGACACATCCGCGAACACCGACTCCGGCAACCCCAGCCCCCGCACCGTGCGCAGCTTCGCGATCTCACCGAGCAGCGTGTCCAGACCCAGTGGCCCCCGCCTTCACCTCCGCCAGCAGGCCCTCGGATTCCAGCAGCGTCTGCATCGCCGCGCACGGTGCCGGCCCCAGCCGCTCCACGATCAGCGCGGTGAACGCCGCCTCGTGCTGACGCAGCGCCGAGCCGATCACCCGGTCGATCTGGCCTTCACTGGGAGGTTCCACATTCTCGCTGCGACACCGCCGCCGCAGTGCCACCTCGAGGCGGTTCCGGTTCTGCTCCACCGGGCATTGCTCGGTCGCTAGCCACTGCACCCAGCGCGCTCCGTCGTCCTCAGTCGCCGGTCGCCGGCCGAAACCCAGCGCCGCCCGGGATCTGGCCGCGGTGATACTTCGCCGCGCGGTTGTCGAAGGAATACTTGCCGAACTCGGCCGAATCGACCTTCACCAGCCCGGCCATGAACTCCACCGCGGCCGCCGGCACCTGCTCGCTGTAGCGCGGGAACTCGCCCTCGATCTCGAAATACTTCAGCACCAGCGCGAACCCCAGCCGCGTAGCACCGGACTTGTTCCCCAGCAGCCGCCACGACACGATCGAGTGACCAACCCACTACCGCGCACCTCATGAGCGCAAAGCACCTCGCCCCGCAGAACCGCATAACCCGCAACGATCCCGCCCACGCAGAGCTTGTGGCCAGCTACAACGATCTACTTTGCACCTGGCCGTAGCTTCGGGAGCACTGGGCCGGCTACGGGTGTCCACCGCGGATCAGAACCTGCGCCGCCAGGTCGACGCTCTCCAAGGCGCCCGGTGTATCCGGGTCTTCGAGGAAAAGTTGTCCGGCCAGAACGCCGAACGCCCGGAGTGGTGGGCGTGCCTGGACTGCCTCCGCGAAGGCGACACTCTCGTCGTCCTGGAGCTGTCCCGCCTCGGCCGCAGCCTCGCCGATCTGCTCTCCCTGGTCAGTGGGTGCGTAAGCGCGGCATCGGGTTCACCTCACTGCACGAGAACCTCGACACCACCACCCCCGGTGGACGCCTGGTGTTCCACATCTTCGCCGCCCGGCCGAGTTCATCCGCGAACCCGCGAGGGCCTAGCCGCCGCGAATGCGAACGGCGCGCGCCTCGGCCGGCCACCCGCCATGACCCCAGAGCAAGTCCGCCACGCCCGTGCCCTGCTCGCCGAGCCCGACAACACCGTCGCCTCCATCGCCCGCCTGCTCGGCGTCTCCCGCTCCACGATCTACGAGTGCGTCCCCGGACTCAGCACGAACCGTGCGATCGACCCCGGATCCGGCCCGCAGCCAGCGCTCCCGAGCTAAGCGTTGGTTTTCCGGCGCCTGCTACCGGGACGCCTTGACCTCGAACGAGACTTTCTCGCCAGGACCGCGTGCTGAGATCACGCCGAACGAGTCGCCCTCACCGCCGAGCAAGTCCGTGAATACGATCTGCCGCCCCAGCCCGGAAAGGCCACCGACTCCCGCGCGCCACGGTTCGTCGCTGAGCACGGCCCCGCTCGTCCAGGTCGAGGTCGACGCCCTCGCACCTGACGACCTCCATCGCCTCTTCGACACGGCCCTCGCCCGCTGATGGAACCCCGCCTCCTACAACCTGGCAACAGCGGTGGCTGGCCAGTGGCGCGGAGGCTGCCGAAACGGCGTGGCGCCAGGTGTTTGTGCTCTCTGGTGCTGTCGAAGGCGACCCGCCCGAGTGGCACAAGTTCGCGCTGACCTCGGCAGTGGTCTCCATGATCAGCGGCGACTACTTGCGCCCGTCGCTGCGCTGGCCAGCGGCCAAGACGACTGGACAAGGCACCCTGGCCCGTGAACTCGCCCGGTCCCGCGACCCCGAGGGGTTCGCCCGGCTGCGGAAACTCTGCGACAACGATTCCGACGTCTCTCCAGTCGCTGCGAGTCACACTCTCCACCGAGAGCACTGATCATCGCTGCCAAAGGCGGTCAGCTGGCCGACATCACCGTCGGCGACGCCCTGGAACTGCTGGATGTCAAGTCGGACTTGCACATCAAGACTACCGGGCATGCCGCCGTGTTCTACCGGATGCTCCACCGGCTGGTGCCATCACCGCGCCGGCCCCGCCGACGCTTCGAGAGCTCGGCCCTACCGGCCAGCTAACACCGGCCGGGCTCATCGACCGCTTTCAACTGCGCTGCAGCCCCGTCCGGGATCTGCTCGTGGACTACCTGCGTGAACGCCAGCCCGCCCTGGACCTCGGCATACCCACGCTCAAGCCACCCCAGACCGACCAAATAGGACAGTGACGGCCGCGCACACGTTCCGCCACCTTGATCAAGTTCAAGGAATACGCGATCTATTCGACGGCCCTGGACATCACCGACGCGGCGAACGCGCTGGCCGCCGGGGGTGCCCGGTCGACCACGATGACCTGGCCACCATCACCCCGTACATCACGCACACCATCCGCCGGCTCGGCGACCTGGTGCTCGACCTCGACCCGCCCGACACGGTCCCGACCACCCGGCTGGACCTGGAACCCCGCGCCCTGTTCCCCGGCTGCCCGGCCGCGTAGCCCGGCCTGGCTCGCCAGAGGTCGCGCCTGGTCAGGGCGCGGTCATGCGCAACACCATGTGGATCACCTGGGGCACCGACACCGCGCACCAACTGCCCCGCCTGATCGCCAGCCGCGAATCCGGCCCGCTGTTCCTCTCCGAGCACCGGCCCGGACCGCACCGCCAAGCCACCACCGACCCCAGGGACATCTGCCCGGAGACCGGCCGTGCCCGGCTCGGCTACGACCGCGCCCGCGTCTCCGGTGGGTGGACCGAAATCGATACCCTGGCGGTGAAGACCTGTTCACCGGTTACGACTACTTCTGAGGACCTGAATGCCGCCACCTACCGCACATCCCGGGTCGCCGACGCTGGCCGACAGCGTGCGGCTGGCCGAGGACGGGGTTCACATCCTGGATCGCCGGGTGTTCCCGTTCGAGCACCGATGGGTGCACGCCCGCACGGTCGAGGAGGTCGCCGCGGCGATCGAGGACATGGTGACCCAGTCTTCCGGGCCGTACTTTGCGGTGCTGTGGGGCATGGTGCTGGCCGCACGGGAAGCAGCCGGTCAGGGGCCTGACGCCGCGCGCAAGCAGCTGCGGGTCGCCGGTGACCGGTTGGTCGCCACCAGGCCGACCAACGACCAGCCGCGCAAGGCCGTGGAGTGGGTCATGGCGTCGGTGGACGCCGGCGGCGATGACGTCGTCGCTGCGGCGCTCGCCGGCGCGCAGGCCGGTGACGCCGATTACCGGCGGCGTAGCCACGAGATGGGGCGCGCCGGTGCGGCGCTGCTACCGGAGCGGGGGCGGATCCTGACGCACTGCTGGGGCGATCTGTACCTGGTCGGGCTGGTCGAGGCGGCGCTGAAGGCGGGCAAGAAGCCGTCGTTCGTGTGCACCGAGACCCGCCCGTATCTGCAGGGCGGGCGGTTGACCGCCGAGACGCTGGCGGAGATGGGTGTGGACACCACGCTGGTCACCGACGGCATGCCGGCGTCGCTGATGCGCGCAGGCGAGATTGACGCGTTGGTGACCGCCAGCGACCGGGTCACCATGGACGGTCACGTGATCAACAAGGTGGGGACGCTGCAGCTGGCGGTGGCCGCGCACACCTTCGGGGTGCCATTCCACGTGTTGTGCCACGCGCCGGATCCCCGCTCGGCCACCGGCGTGGACGTGCCGATCGAGTTCCGCGACGGCGAGGAGGTGCTGCACACTCTGGGGCGGCGCAGCGCCAGCGAGCGGGTTCGGGGGCTGTACCCGGCCTTCGACATCACCGATCCGCGGTTCGTGACGACCGTGGTTACCGACCGGGGCGCGTTCGGGCCGGAGCGGGTACACGAGTACTGGGGCGAGGAACGGGGGACGGCGCGGTGAGCGTGCAGGTCGCGGCCCGGTGGGTCGTACTTGACATCGAGGGGACGTTGACCGCCACCAGCCAGGTGCACGTGGTGCTCTACGACTACGCGCGCCCGCGGTTGGGGCCGTGGATCGACGCGCACCCCGACGATCCTGTGGTGGCCGAGGCCGTCGCGCAGGTCAAGGCCGACGCCGGGCTGGGTGAGCAGGCCGGCACCGCCGAGGTGGTGGCGGTGCTGCACGGCTGGATGGACGCCGATCGAAAAGCCACCCCGTTGAAGACGTTGCAGGGCCTGATCTGGTCCGACGGCTACGCCCGCGGGGTCCTGACCACCGACTACTTCGCCGATGTGGTGCCGGTGCTGCGGTCCTGGCGCGACCGGGGCCTGGGACTGGCGGTGTTCTCCTCCGGCTCGGTGGCCGGGCAGATCGCGTCGTTCTCCAACACGACGTCCGGCGATCTGCGGGGGCTCTTCGTGCATCACTTCGACACGGTCAACGCCGGGCCGAAGCAGGAACGCGACTCCTACGAGACGATCGCTGACGGGCTGGGCACCACGGCGGCCGAGATCGTGTTCTTCTCCGATGTGCCCGCGGAGCTGGACGCCGCCGCGGCGGCGGGCTGGCGGACGGTGGGCGTGGCCCGCGCCGGGGAACCGTTCGCGGACGCCGATTTCGGACCGCACCCGGTGGCGTCCACTTTCAACGATGTTGAGCTTGAGGTGATTGCGTGAGCAGCGAGCTGGAGCGGGCCGGGGCAGCGCTGGCCGCAGAGTCGGCGCGGATGGCGGGGCTGGGCTGGATGCGCGGCACTTCCGGCAACCTGTCGGTGACGTTGCGGCAGGACCCGCTGCGGCTGGCGGTGACAGCCAGCGGCCTGGACAAGGGCGAGCTGACCGCTGCGGACGTGGTGGTCGTGAACGCCGCGGGGAAGGCCGTGCCCGATCAGCCCAATCCCGCGCAGCGGCCCTCGGCCGAGGCGGGGTTGCACACGAGGATCGCGGCGGTGGCCAGGGCGGGCGCGGTGGTGCACCTGCACATGCTCTCGGCGGTGGTGGCCGGACAGCGCTGGCCCGGCGGCGTGGTGTTGCGGGATCTGGAGATGCTCAAGGGTCTCGGGCGCCGCGACGACGACGTGATGACAGTCCCGGTGGTGCCCAACAGCCAGGACATGGGTGTGTTGGGCGATGCGTTCGAGACGGGTTTCGATGCCGCGACGCCGGCGGTGATCGTGGCGCGCCACGGCGTGTACGTGTGGGGGCGGGACCTGGAGCAGGCCAGGCACCGCACGGAATGCTTGGACTGGCTGTTCCAGTTCACCTTGGCCACGAACGGATTCCAGGAGGTAGTGGCATGACGTTGCTGACCGTGTGGCCGGATACCGATCCCGGCACGGTGGAGTTGCGCACCGAGGACCCCAGGCAGATCGGGGACGTCCTCAAGCAGTTCGGGGTGCGCTTCGAGCGTTGGGAGCTCAAGGAGCTGGCCGAGGACGCCTCGTCAGAGGACGTGCTGGCGGCCTATCACACCGAGGTCGACGCCGTCATCGACGCCGAAGGCTACATCAAGGTGGACGCGGCGGTGATGGCGCCGCGTGACGGTGATCCGGAGTGGGACCAGCAGGCCGAAGCGGCCCGGGAGAAGTTCCTCTCCGAGCACACCCACGACGACGACGAGGACCGGTTCTTCGCTCGAGGCGCGGGCGTTTTCTACCTGCACATCGGCGAGAAGGTGTACGCGGTGCTGTGCGAGGCGGGTGATCTGCTGAGCGTGCCGGCAAACACCACGCACTGGTTCGACATGGGCACCCGCCCGGATTTCGTGGCGATCCGCTTCTTCCACGACGAGGACGGTTGGGTGGGCGATTTCTGCGACACCAACACCGCGGAGCGCTTCCCGTCGTTCGACGATCTGATGGCCTCGCGGGGCTGACCCCTCCTGCTGGAGCCCGGGTTCGGACTTGCTGTCCACATCCGGCTCTTCCGTCCCCGGGGGTTGGTGGCGCCTGCCTAACGGTTGTTACCCATCAGTGACGGGTTAGTAGTGCCGGATGCCGTCGAGTTGGCGTTGCGGACCGAACTCGAACAGCTCATCAAGGTCGAGTTCGATGCCGTTGGTGGTGGCGGCCAGTTTCGGGTAGTGGCCGCTGTCGCAGCAGGGCCAGGAACGCAGATTCGTCGGTGTCGAGGTGTTGCTGGATGGTCAAGCCGGTTTCCTGGGTGAACTCCTTCTCCATCGCGTGGCTCATCGCGATGCCGCCGACGTCGCCGTTGAAGCCGACCATGATCTGCAGGGCGTTGCGCTGGTCGGGGCCGAGTCCGTCGAGGACGGCTAGTTGCCATTCGACGTGAGAACCGACGCGGCCGAACTGGTGGCGCACTACCGGCACGAGATGACCCGCACCGCTGCGGCCGTGGACACCGGATTCCCGGCGAACACCGACCTGATGCTGGACGGCGACCGCCCAGTGCTCAAACGCCGCAAGGGCGCCGGCCGGCAACCCTCGGCGATCCACCAGCTGCCCGAACGCAGCCTGCTGGACGTCCTCACCCGCACCGCAGGTCTGGCGTATTCGGTTCCCACCCCTGGTTGAGCAATTCCTCAACTTCCAGTGAACTACCACGAGCTTGAGCGTCTTTCCGGCCCGACGAGCGGCTTCGGGAGCCCGAAGACGGTCGCCAGCGACACGTCACAACGAGCTCGTCACTTCCTTCGCGACGCGTTCGCCGGATCTGACCGCACCATCCATGTAACCGCTCCAGATGGTCGCAGTTTCCGTGCCGGCCCAATGAATGTGGCCGACAGGCGCGCGCAGTGCCTTACCGAAGTCGAGCCAGGTGCCCGGTGCGAACACGCCCCCGTAGCCGCCGCGCGTCCATTCTTCTTCCAGCCAGTTCCTCTCGATGTATTCAAGCGGATCAGCGGCTCGTTCACCAAAGTACCGCGTGAAACATTCGATCACGCCGCTACGCCGGCGTGCCGCGGGCATCTGATCAGCATAGCGTCCTTGTTCACCTTCAACGAAGCCAAGCAGCACGCCCACACTCGCATCCGGTGGCGAATTGTCGAACGTGGTTCGCACGAGCCCCGTGTCGCTGGTCACTTGTCCGGCCAGTCCGGCGGCGCGCCAGAACGGCGTCGGATAAACGCATTGCACCTTGATCACGCTGCCCATCGGCATGCGTTGCGTCAGCTGCTCACGAGTTCCTGGCAACAGTGGGGTGTACCGGATTCGGGCGGCTAGCGCGGGCGGCGCGGTCACGACACAGCGCTTGGCGCGCACGCTGAAGTTGTCGCCGTGCACACTGACGCCCGCCGCGTCCTGGTCGATTCTGGTTACAGCTGCGTTCAGAAGGACACGGGGAGCGAGTTCGCGTGCCATTTCAAGCGAAATGCGCTGCGATCCACCGATGATACGGGATTCCTGGGCTCCGTCGGACGTGCGTATCAGCCGGTCGAATCCGCCCGCGGAGGCGATGTAGAAAAGCACGTGAAGCAGCGACACATCACGAGGCTCGACCGAAAGGACCGCGTTGATCACCAGCGATAGCAGCGATTTCGCGTCCGGCTGGACAAGATTATGATTCATCCAGTCTTCGAATGTCTGGCCATCCAAGGTACGTGCGTCACGCGCGGTCCAGGGCGCGTCTAGCGGAACTTGCTCTGCCATCCCGTCGAGTTCCTGGATCGCGACGGCGGCTTCTGCCGCGCCCACCGGATCGGAGGGCGGAACCCGGTTCAATCCGAATTTTAGCGGATCCGCTGGAAAAACGTGGCCGTACCGGGTCAGTTTCCCGTTGCGGTAGTCGGCATAATCGCCGGCGTCGTAGGTCTTGAACGTTTCCAGGCCGAGCTGCTGGATGAGACCGAGTACCCGGTCCTGTGTCGGCCCCACCCACTGGCCGCCGACCTCCACGATCGTGCCCGGAGTGGCTCCCGGCGCAGTCACGGCTTGATTGACGGTACGGCCGCCGACACGGTCGCGTGCTTCGACCACGAGTACCTCGCACCCCGCGGCGACCAGCTCGCGAGCGGCGGTAAGCCCCGCCAATCCCGCACCGACAACAACGACCTGGGTCTCGCTCCGCCCAGCGGCGGGAGTCGACTGTGCGCTGGCACGCGGCGCACCAGGCGCGATCAGCGCCCCGGTACCAGCCGCGGCCACACCGGAGAACAAACCACGACGCGTGATCCGATTCATGTCCTCTTCCGTACGCTCGCCTGGGCTATGAACATCCGGCTGCTGGCAAGGTGCCCGAGCCGCCGGATCCGCATTGTGGTGGCCGACGACTCGCTGTTGACAGTTGCTCCAAACTCAACCATGACGAGGTGCGGCAGCTCCAGACCTGATCGGGAGTCGTGCCCACGCGAGCAGAACATACTGGGCAACCAGGCAGGCGTCGCGCTTGCCTGGTTGCGGCGGCGCCGTCTCTCACGCCACGGTTTTGCCGTCACACCTGGCGCATAGGCCCGACGCTGCTTTGAGTCGGGTTGGCAACGTCGCACCATTGCGCGGCTCATGGCCCTTGTCGCAGGGGTGGACCAACACGGCAATTCGAGGAGACCGGCATGTCGCAACCCAAGTTCGTGCTACTGACTGGCGCCTCTGGCGTAGTCGGTACGGCATTGCGCCCAGCGCTGGCTCACCACCGGGTTATCAGCCTGACTCATCGTGCCAAAATTGACTCCGAGTCGGTGATCGGCGATGTGACCCAGCCGTTCTTGGGGCTCGATGAGCTCACATACCAGATGCTGGTGTCCCACGTGGACACTGTGGTGCACTGCGCCGCGAAGACTGACTTCGGCGCTGGAGCTGATGCCGCGCACCAGCTCAACGTCTTCGGCACGAAGCGAGTCCTGGAGTTCGCTTCTGACGCGCAGGCCCGTGTCATCTACGTGAGCACCGCGTTCGTGGCCCGAAGCGAACTCACCCGGTCGGCACAGGGATTAATTTCTGAGGGGGCGGCTCGCCCCGAAAATTACCTCGACTCCAAGCGAGAAGCCGAGGAGCTGCTTCGCGGCTCGGAAGTTCCCGTGGTGATCGCCCGCCCCTCGGTGGTGGTCGGTGATTCGGTGACCGGCGCCATGGCCCATTTCCAGGGTGTCCACCTGGTCGCCGCAGGCATCCTCAGGAGTAAGTTCCCGCTTCTTCCGTTCGCAGCTGCAGAGTTGGTGGACGTCATACCGCAGGACCTTCTCGCTGCAGGGCTTCGGGCGTTGGTGGACGCGGATGTGCGTGACGGCGAGTACTGGTTGACTGCGGGGCACCACGCGCTGACCTCCAGGCGGTTCGTCGACCAATGCGTGGCAGTGGCCGAGGAGTCGGGCATCGATGTCACGCCGCCGCGGTTGGTATCGCCGGACATGGTGGATCGGTTGATCCGACCGGTGTTGACCGATGTTCTTTCTCCGGCCGCGCGCAAGCAGTTCGACGACCTGCTGGCCATGGCCGCTTTGTTCGCAGGTGCCGAGCCATTCCCGACTTCCTTCGGCGCGCTTCCCGGTGACCCGGCATCGTTGACGCTGCCCTCGGCAGAGTGGTTCGAGTCTGCCTTTCGCACTTCAGTGCGCTTTTTCGCCCGTACCAAACGCCTTGTCCCCGCCGCTGTTGCCGGTGCAACGGTATGAGCAGTCATGGCACCCAGCAGGCCAGTTCACGGCAGACGTCGCAACGCTACCGCCGCCACATCTCCCGTGGGCGGGCCCGACTGGCCGACATGACCGGCGGACTGACAGAAGTGTCCTCGCATGGCAGCCGAGTTGTCGACGCTGATGGAAAGACGTACCTCAACTGCGGCGGATACGGCGTTTTCCTCCTCGGTCATGCCCACCCTGCCGTGGTAGAGGCGGTGGTGGAACAGGTTCACCGGCACCCGCTGAGCACACGGCTAATGCTGGAGCCCACCGTCGCCAGCGCTGCCGAAACGCTCGCTGGCGTCGCCCCGGACGGTCTGGACTACGTGCATTTCGTTAACTCCGGGGCCGAGGCCACCGAGGCCGCGATCAAGCTGGCACGTGCCCATGGGCATGCGCACCTCATCTCTGCGGTCGGCGGTTACCACGGCAAGACCACGGGTGCGCTCAGCATCACCGCCCGGGAGCTCTACCAGGCTCCGTTTCGGCCGTTGCTGCCCTCCGTTGACCACGTTCCCTTCGGCGACGCGCAGGCGCTGGAAGAGACATTGGCCGCAGCGCCACCGGCCTGCGTGGTGGTGGAACCGGTGCAGGGAGAGGGCGGTGTCGTTGTTCCGCCGCGCGGATACCTGCGCGATGTCGCGCAGCTGTGCCGGAAGTATGGGGCGTTGTTCGTCCTGGACGAGGTGCAGACCGGACTGGGCCGGCTTGGTCACTGGTGGGGCGCGGACAGGGAGTCGGTCACCCCTGACATTCTACTGGTGGGCAAGAACCTTTCCGGGGGAGTCGTTCCCGTAGCGGCAATGGTCGCCACAGCAGAGGCGTATTCGCCGTTCAACCGCGACCCGTTCCTGCACACGTCGACATTCGCAGGGTCGCCGATCGCTGCCGCAGCCGCCGAGGCAGCGATCCGTGTGATCGTTGCGGAAAACCTCGTCACCAAGGCTAGCGAGGTGGGCACGTACCTGCTCCAGGAGTTACGCCGAATCCTGTTGCACCATTGCGGTCACCTGATCACCGACGTGCGCGGGCTGGGTCTGCTGATCGGAGTGGAGCTGGTCAACGAGCAAGTCACGGGTGAACTGCTGATGGAACTGCTCGACCACGAAGTGCTCGTCAACCATTCACTGAACGCGCACCGGGTGCTGCGCTTCACCCCGCCAGCGGTCCTGACTTCCGAGGACGTTCACTGGCTTCTCGAGGCAGTTACCCGAGCCGCGGAAACATTAGCGCGCCGATGCCCACCCAACGCTGTTTTGGAAGGAACCCACTGATATGCCGACTGTTACGGTCGAGTCGCTTGTGCCAGCCGCCGTTGGGACCGACGCTGATACCGTCTTCTCCCTTCTCTGCGACATCGAGCGCTTCGCCGATCAAACCGATGACGTCCGCAGCGTCACCGTCACAGCCAGGCAAGACGGCACTCAGGATTCGGAATGGGCGGTCGCGTTTCGCAACGGCATCCTGTGCTGGTCGGAACGAGACCAGATCGACCACTTCGCCAGGACTATCGCGTTCCGGCAACTCGACGGAGACTTTGAACGCTTCGACGGCGAGTGGGTAGTCGACGAGTTCGGATCCGACACGGTCGTCAGGTTTACCGCGCACTTCGATCTCGGTATGCCGAGCCTGGCGGCGATCATCGATCCAATCGCGGAGGGGGCATTGCGCACAAGCATACAATCCATCCTTCGCGGCCTGCTCGGCGAAGAACTGGTCTTCCTCGACACGGCCTCCCACCCGCTCGCGTCCGATGCGGAAAAGCCGTCGTGATCACCACAGTTGTCACGGCAACAGAAAACTCAACCGCTGATGAAGCGTGATCAACGCCCGTGGGTTGGCGCAGGGCACATTTTGGCGACGTTCGGGCGAACCGCTTTGAGCACCAGGCATGGCCAGGTGTGAGCAGGGTGGGAGCCGGCCCCACCGGCAGGGACACGCTCGTTCATCAGGGCTCAAACCCACGGGAGAAACAACTGCTCACCTACCGGCGGCTGCCAGACCCGAGTCTGCCGGACGGCCGACTCACGACTCATTAAATTAGGACTGCCCAGCCCGCCCCGTCCAGGCGCTGTTTGGGGGTCGTTCTGCGCAGCACGGCGACCTCGTTGCGTAGGACCAGCAACTCCACATCCTTGGCCGCCGACGAACGGCCGAGCAACACCAGCCAGCCGGAAAAGCCGGATGAAGATCAGGTAGAGCAGACACGCAACGACACGGCGCACGATCATTCCTGGATCGCGGCTGTGCGTCGGCGGTGGCCGCCCGCATCCGGTGAGGACTGGTCCATGGGTGGTCTGGGCGCTGTGGTCACCTGCTGTGGTCGCCAATACCACTCACGGGCCGCGCGGATCGGTGCCGGCTTCGCTGTCGTTGCGCAGTTTCGCGACCACATCGGGGACGAGAGGAGTGCAGTTGTTCGGCGTCGGCGAGGAGCCCGGTGGCTGTGGCGTGGAGATCGAGCAGCGCGATGGTCCGACTGGTGGTGTTCAGCAGCGCTTCGATGGTGGTCGGTGATGGGGTTCTCCGCTGCAAGGACACGTCCCCGTCGTAGGGTTGCCCGCTGCGCGAGGTGAGGTGGATTTGCAGGCCGTTGCCGTAGGCGTGGCGATGACGACCATGTCGCTGCCAAGTTCGGGTGCGAGCAGTCCGCCCATGGTCGGCCGACCTGTGATAGGGCTTCGTTGCACGTGGCCGTTGTGCGAGCTGATCACGACGCGGTGTCCTCGGTCGAGGAGCCGGTGCACCGCGTCAGTCATGAACTCGCCTCGAGGCTGGCCACTGCCGTTCCCCGCGGTCAGCCCAGGTGGGTTTCGAGGGCGTCGGCTCCGGCGGGGGCTCCGCCGCAGCCGCGGATGATCTCGCGCATCCAGTCGAGGTTGGCGCTGACCTGCTCGTCGGCGGCGATGGTGTCGACCGCGACGCGCAGGCCGGTGGCGGTGAGAGTTTCGGGCTTCAGCCAGCGGCCGAGTCCCAGTTCTTCGACGCGGGCGGCGTTGGCGGCCTGTTCGGGCATCTGCGGCACGGCCACCAGCGGCACCCCGGCGTGCAGGGATTCCATGGTGGAGTTCATGCCGGTGTGGGACAGGAACGCGGTGGCGTGGCGCAGGACCGCCGGTTGCGGGAAGGAGGCGCGCACGTCGAAGTTCTCGGGGATCGACCCGAGTTGGGCCTGGTCGATGCGCTGGCCGGTGGACATCGCGATCTGCCAGTGGCTTTCGCCGAATGCCTCGAAGCACATCCGGTAGAACTCCGGGCGGTCGTTGAACGCGGTGCCCAGGGAGACGAACAGCAGCGGGGCTTGCGGATCGCGGGGCTTCCAAGGCGCTTCGGCGCGCTCGCCCAGCAACGGGCCGATGAAGCGGAACCGCTGGTCGAAGGTGTCGGCGCGGAGCTGGAATTCCCGCGGCAGGAACACCAGGTTCAGCTCGGCGGGCGGCGCGCCGAAGGGCAGTTCGGCGCGCACGCCGAACTCGGCGCCCACCTGCTGGATCCGGCTGCCGAATTCGGCGAGCATTTCGGTGTGGAATCCGGCGTTTTCGGCAGCGAACATGTCGCGCAGCGAGAAGTTCTCGTTGGCGGCGAAGCTGGGCACCAGCGCGATCTCGGGGACGTCGAGGTCTTGAGCCAGCAAGCGTCCGATGCTGGTCATCACGTCGAAGCACACCGCATCCGGCGGGTCGGCGCGAAATCGTTGCCGAAGCAGCGGGAAGCTGACGCGGATGTCGTCGATGAGGAAGTGCATCAGTTTCGCCACCGGCGGCGGGCCGGGCTGGACCGGTGACGGTATTTTCGGCATTTCGGTGGGTAGTTCCAGGATTTCGGCACCACTGGCTCGCACGGTGGGCGCCATTTCACGGCCTACGGCGTAGCTGACGCGATGACCGCGGCGCAGCAGTTCGGCGACCAGTGGCAGCGTGGGGTTGACGTGGCCGACGGCGGGAATGCTGACGAAGGCGAAGTGCTTTTTCATGATTCCTCGTGCTTGGACGTGCGCGTTCCGCGCAGGGCTCACCATCCAGTATCCGGGTCTGTTCCGGCGGCGGCATGTGGCGTTGATCATCGAAGGAATCGCGTCCGGCATCGGCCGTTGTTCGCATTCCCTCGTGCCGTTTCCAGCTACCACCACATGCGTTGGGCGGTTCCGGGATTTTCCGCGAAACCCCGCAACTGCGTGGTTCCGGGGGGTCAGGGCAGGGTGAGCACGCGTGGCCCGTCCTCGGTGATGGCGATGGTGTGCTCGACGTGGGCGGCACGGCTGCCGTCGCTGGTGAGCACGGTCCAGCCGTCCTCGGCGGTGCGGATGTCGTCGCTGCCGCCGGCGAGGAACATCGGCTCGATGGCCAGGACCAGTCCGGGGCGCAGCGGGCAGCCGCGTCCGCCGGGTCCGTCGTTGGGCACGAACGGGGCTTCGTGCATGTCGCGGCCGACACCGTGGCCTCCGAGGGGGCCGGGGATGCCGTAGCCAGCGCCGCGCCCAACGACGCCGATGGCGCGGGCGATGTCGCCGGTGTGGCCACCGGGCCGGGCGGCCACGATGCCGTCGGTCAGGGCTTGCGCGGTGGTTTCGGTCAGCTGGGTGTCCTCGGGGCGGGCCGGGCCGACGCTGAAGGTGATCGCCGCGTCGCCGACCCAGCCCTGCAGGCGGGCTCCGCAGTCGATGCTGACCAGATCGCCGTCGGCCAGTGCTCGCCCGTTGGGGATGCCGTGCACGATCGCGTCGTTGACCGAGGCGCAGATCGTGCCGGGGAACGGGGTGGGTGCCCAGTTGGGCCGGTAACCGAGGAACACCGGTTGTGCGCCGGCTTCCGTGATGGTGGTGTGCGCGATCTCGTCAAGTTCGCGCAACGTGGTGCCGGCAGTGGCGTGCGCGCGGATGGCTTGCAGCGCTTGCGCGACGATGCGGCCCGCTTCGCGCAGCGCGTCGATCTCGGTCGCTGTCTTCAGTTCGATCACGCGTGGCTCTCCCCCACCAACTGGACCCAATAACTATACCGATACATTAGTATCAAGAACATGGTGCGTGTGCCGCTGAACGAGCACGAACGGCGACGGGGCGAACTGCTCGGCCAAGCGCTGCGGGACGCCCGCGGCGAACGCAGCATGGTCGAGATCGCGGCCGCATCCGGGATCTCCACCGAAACCCTCCGCAAGATCGAGAAAGGCCGCATCCCCACCCCGGCTTTCTTCACCGTCGCCGCGGTCGCCGACGCGGTCGGGCTGTCGCTGGACGAACTACGCAGGAACGTCACGGCCACGCAGGAAACACAACGACGCATGTCGGCCTGACGCCACCTCAACACATAAGTTCTCCTTAAGCCCGGCTGAAAAGACCGGCGACCGGAATGCCCGCGGCGCCCGGCCCGAGGTCCGCCGCAAAGAGTCCACATCGGACGATCACGATAACGACTCTTCGTGTCCGGACATTTGTTTTCGGTCGCCCTCACGCACTCCACCGACGCTGCGATGGAGATCACAAACAAGACCTCCGCGGTTCCATACGCACCGACAACCAGCCCGCAACCCACAGCGCCGCCCCGGCGTACGACACGAGTTCATGACGAATTCGCTACGATTCGCCAGCCGGGTCGGGGAGAGAACAACCGGCACAACACGAACGGAGTCACGAGTTGCCTGCCGAGCACCCCGACCAGTTGCGCCGCTGGTGGTGGAAAAGCCCCTTAGCGGTACGCTTGCTGCCCGCCGCCGCGCTGTTGACCGCGACCGGAGCCGGCGTGATCAACACCCTGCCCACCGGCAGCCAAGATCTCGCCACTCCCCCGCAACCCTCGCGCGTGCCCGTCAGCCACCTCGCCCCGGTCACCACCTCGATGGCCCCGCCGACCACCACGACCACCGAACCCGAGCCGACCACGCCTCCGAGCACGACGACCAGCACCACCAGCAAACGACCCACGCCCTCGGCCGCCCCCACCACGACCACCCCCACACAACAGCCCCAGCCAACCCGCCCGGCCAACCCGCCCGGCCACGACGGCGACAACGGCCGCCCCCGGACCACCACCACCAACCACGACGCCGACTGGGTCCCAGTGGTCGACGAAGGGGAACGCTGCTCCCGGGAAGGTGACCCCGGCCGCACCTCCTCCGGCGCACCCGCCAGCTGCGAACGCGCCGATGACGGCAAGCTGAGGTGGACCACGCAATGGTGAACAACGCCGACGACAACCACCCCACCGACCGCCACCACGCCAGCGCCCTGCGCATCCTGGAAAACGGCCCCCACGCCCCGCAATGCCCCTACGGGCACGGTCCGCTGACCACCGTCACCGACCACGACGCCCCCACCGGCGTGGTCATGGTCTGCCCGCAATGCGGGCAACGCCGCGACACCGAAGTCACCATGCTGCGCACCCTGCTCAACCCCGACCACACCGGCTTCGACCAGCCGCTGAAGACCCCAACCGAGAACCCGTCGGTGACCGACACCGCCGAAATCCCCCGGGTGCGACCTGAGGACACCGCCCGCGAGCCACTCGGCAAGATCACCCCCCGGGAAACCACCCGCGACAACCTCGCCGACGCCGACGAAACCGACTTTGACGTCCCCGAACAGCCCACGGCCGCGCACCGCGGCCATCGACCCGATGGCACCATCCGCACCACCGGCTGGCTGCAACTGGGCAAAATCCCGATCAGCTCCGGACTGTGGGCCGCGCTCACCGGCGCCGCGCTGGGCCTGGCACTCATCGACCTGCAGACTTGGCTGCCACTGACTCTGGCCGCCGCGGCCTTCGCCGCATGGTTCGCCACCACCCGTTGGTGGCTGCCCGCCTCGGCCGCCACCAACATCGAACAGGTCAACGCCGACGAACTGCTTCCCGGCGACGCGGTCCGCATCTACGGGCCGATCGGCCCCGTCGGCCTCGTCGACCAGGTCACCCTGGCCAACAACCAACAGGTCCTCGTCCGCTACAGCGGCGGCACCCAGCGCTTCCTATCCGAAGACACCCGCTGCCACCTCGTCCAGCTCCGTAGCTAGCCACCACGACGTTTCACCTGGTCAGCGTCCGTGAGTACGTCCAGGCGTCAGAGCACCGTGTCATGTCTGAGGGACCTCACGGACAGATGTGTGTCACGACGTTGGTGGCAGCTTGTGGTCGGTTGAGGGTTGGTAGCGTCGCGACCGGCCGAGGGCGCCCTGGCGGGCGGCGGTGTCGACGATCACGACGGTGCCGCGGGCGCCCTGCCAGTACACAGTGTCGGTCTGGCCAGCCCAGCGGCGTCCGAGGACGCTGGAGCAGCCGGACAAAACGATCACACCGATGACTGATACCTGGTGGTGTGTCGTGCGTGCCGGATGGGCTGGCGTCTGATGCGGCGGGCGCGGCTTTGGCGCGGGCGTTGTAGCGCTGCTGGGGTATTTGGCCGCCTCGCCGCTAGCGAGGTAGTGCTCCATCCCGTCGATCTGCCAGCACACGTTGGGTCGGCGTACTCGAACCGACGCCGCGTTTCCGGGCGCTAGCGGGGCTGCGGACGATCTGGCGGTGCGGCCACCGGATCGGGATCGGCCCGATTTCGATCCCTCAACCTCAAGTTGCTTGCGCACCCGCACACCGCCTCGGACGCAGAGGCCAGCCGGCAACGCACCCGGTCGGCGGCACCGGGACAGTGCTGCGCCGAGTGAACCCGGCCGCGCCCTCAGCACGGACCTGGGACACATACCTGTAAAACGTCTCCCGGGACACGCCATCCTCGCGGCAGAACCCCACCACACAGGTGCGACGGCGGCAACCTACGCGAGCGCGGCACGAACTCGGGATCCATCGGAAACCCCGCTGTGCCCATCGCCGCGTGATCACGCAACAGCCCTGGTCGCCACACAGACAAGCCGAACAGTGTCCGTGAAACCCTGAGACATCAACTGTCAGCGACGTCCTGAACTAGAGCCGGCTGCCATAGCACCCGAAACCACTCACGGTCACTGACCAGGCCGAACCGGTCACTGACCAGGCCGAACAACGCCCCAGGGTCAACCTCGACCGGACTCCGAAACGCCGGTCGAACCGCCCACGACCGCATCCGAACCCGACTTCGCCGCATCCACCGGCGGCACCAACCCCGACACATCCCCGCCCGTGTCGTTGACCTTCAACACGAACGGCCTCGTCTCGGTGTAGCGCACCACGCTCACCGAACACGGATCCACCACGATCCGCTGGAACGCATCCAGGTGCAGCCCCAACGCATCCGCCAGCACCGACTTGATCACGTCACCATGCGTGCAGGCCAACCACACCGCATCCGCTGGCAGCCGACGATCATGCGCCCGCACCGCCGCCACCGACCGCGCCTGCACCTGCGCCAACCCCTCACCACCCGGGAACACCGCCGCCGACGGGTGCTGCTGCACCACCTTCCACAACGGCTCCTCGACCAACTCCGAAACCTTGCGCCCGGTCCACTCACCGTAATCGACCTCAGCCAGTTCCGGCTCCACCACCGGCGAAAGCCCCCGCTGCGCCGCCAACCCCGCCACGGTCTCCCGGCACCGCTGCAACGGCGACACCACGACCTCCCGCAACGGAACCCCAGCCAACCGGTCCACCAGACCCACCGCCTGACCCACCCCGGTCTCGTCCAACCCGACACCGGGCGAACGCCCGGCCAAAGTCCCGGCACCATTGGCCGCCGACCGCGCATGCCGCAACAGGATGAGAGTCGCCACGCCCGCCGAGGGTAGGCCCCACCCCGACGCCACCTACCACACCCCCCACAAAAAGGCGCGGCCCGCACCAACCCGGTGCGGACCGCGCCCAACGATCACCAGATCACGGCTGCATGACGCCGAAACCCAACAACCCGAACAACACCAACCCCAACACGATCCGATACCACACGAACAAGTACACGCTGTGCCGCTCCACGAACCGCAACAACCAGGCGATCACCGCATACCCGATCACCCCGGCCACCACCGTCGCCACGACCATCTGCGCCACCGACGGCTGCAACCCGTACGGGCTCGGCTCGAACACGTGCGGAATCTCCGACAACCCCGCCGCGAACACCGCCGGAATCGCCAACAAGAACGAGAACCGCACCGCCGTCGGCCGATCCAACCCCAACACCAAACCAGCCGTGATCGTGCCACCCGACCGCGACACACCCGGGATCAACGCCAACGACTGCGCGAAACCCATCGCCACGCCATCGCTCAACCGCAACCGGTCCTGCGCCCGACACTGCCGGCCGAACCGCTCCGCCAACCCCATCAGCACACCGAACACGATCAACGTCGCACCAGTGATCCACAAACTCCGAAACGTCGACCGGATGAAGTCCTGGAACAACAAACCCAGCACCCCGATCGGCAAACTGCCCACGATCACATACCACGCCAACCGGTAATCCTGCGTCCGCCGGACCTCAGCCGACACCAAACCCCGAAACCACACCGCCACCAACCGCACGATGTCCTTGGCGAAGTAGACCACCACCGCCAACTCGGTACCGATCTGCGTCACAGCCGTGAACGACGCACCCGCATCGTCACCGAAGAACAACTTCGACACGATCGACAGATGACCAGACGAAGAAATCGGAAGGAACTCGGTGAGCCCCTGGACCACGGCCAACACCATGGCCTGAAACCACGACAACGAAACCCACTCCAGCACGATCGCGAAAACTCTTATGCGCCCACCGGCCACCGGCCGGTGGGCCCGGAACCCAGATCTTGCAGCATTCCCAACAACCACCCGCCCCCACCCCGCAAACCCGCATCCCAGCAGGTCAGCACGCAATTGATCACAGCGAGCAACGAACAAACCGGACCCCCACCAGGCACTGTGATCCGGAACACCCAGAATCAGACCCGCCGCTGCAGCCTCACCGACCACAGCCGCCACAGCGAATACCCTCACCCAACGTGGAACACCGACAACTCGGCCGCAGCGGCCTCCGCGTCTCCCGCCTCGCCCTCGGCACCATGACCTGGGGACTGGACACCGACGCCGACGAAGCCGCCGAGCAACTGTCCACCTTCCACGAAGCAGGCGGCACCCTCATCGACACCGCCGACGTCTACCAAGACGGCCGCAGCGAAGAAATCCTCGGTGACCTCCTCACCACCCAACTCACCCGCGACGAAATCGTCCTCGCCACCAAAGCCGTCGCCCGCCGCAAACCCGGCCCCTTCGGCGGCGGAGCCTCCCGCGGCGCCCTGCTCACCGCCCTCGACGACTCACTGCGCCGCCTCCAAGTCGACCACCTCGACCTCTGGCAACTGCACGCCTGGGACCCCACCGTCCCCATCGACGAAACCCTCTCCGCCATCGACACCGCCGTCAACAGCGGCCGCGTCCGATACGCCGGCATCTCCAACTACTCCGGCTGGCAACTGGCCACCGCCGCCACACACCAAAACGCCCACCCCACCCGCACCCCACTGATCGCCACCCAAGTCGAATACTCCCTGCTCGAACGCGGCATCGAACGCGAAGTCACCCCCGCCGCCGAACACCACGGCCTCGGCCTGCTCGCCTGGGCACCACTGGGCCGCGGCGTCCTCACCGGCAAATACCGCAACACCACCCCACCCGACTCCCGTGGCGCCACCAGCCACTTCGCCAGCTACGTCGAACACCACCGCAACGAACGCGCCGCCCGCATCGTCCAAGCCGTCCTCACCGCCGCCGAAGGCCTCGGCACCTCACCCGTCCACGTCGCCCTCGCCTGGGTCCGCGACCGCCCCGGCGTCACCGCCCCCGTCCTCGGCGCCCGCAACGCCACCCAACTCAAGACCGCCCTCGCCGCCGAAGACCTCACCCTCCCCCCAGCCATCCGCGCCGCCCTCGACGACATCAGCGCCCCCGACAAGAGCTATCCCGAACGCAACCCCGCCCAGCCCTGACCCACCGACAGCCCGACCACACCCGCACAGCCCCCACACAGGAGCCCACCGCCCGGATCAGGGATGCTGGAAGCAAGCAACACGCACCGCACCCCGCGGGCACGCGGCACCAAGGAGGACCTCGTTGCGTCGGCTGGCCATCATCTGCCTCTCCGCAACCCTGCTCACCGGCTGCGGAATGGACACCACCAGCGACCCCCTCCAGGTCACCGACACCCTCACCGCCGCAACACCCGCCACCGCACCCCCGGCAACCACAGCACCAGCAGGAACCGTCCACCCCGCACCATCGGTGCAACACGCCGCCTACGACCGCGACACCCACACCCTCGTGCTCGCCAGCGGCCCCAACCTCACCCTCATCGACACACGCACCAACACCCAACGCACGGTCACCCTCCCCAGCCCACCAGCCACACTGCGCGCCAAACGCGGCCAACTCCTCGCAGCACTCCCCGACGTCAACACCATCACCCGCGTCGACCTGCGCACCGCCACCGCACAACCCACCCCAATACCCGGCGGCCCCGTCGACGCAGTCGACCTCGACGGCAACCGCACCGCGATCATCCTCCGCGACACCGCCACGGTCACCGTCCTCCAAAACGGCAACCCCACCGCCACCACCGAAAAATTCCAGGGCCCCGCACAACTGCTCCCCACCCGCGGCGGCCTCGTCGTCCTCGACCGCCTCACCACCGCACTAACCCCCATCGACACCACCACCGGAGCAAAAGGCGCAGGCCTGCGCGCCGGCCAAGGCGCCACCAACGCCGTCACCGACCGCTACGGCCGCATCCTCACCATCGACACCCGCGGCCAAGAACTCCTCGCCTTCAGCACCGACCCGCTGATCATGAAACAGCGCTACCCCGTCCCCGGCGCCCCCTACGGCCTCGCCTACGACCCCACCCGCGACCTAGCCTGGGTCACGCTGACCGCAACCAACGAAATCGTCGGCTACGACATGACCGGCGGCGAACCCCAAGAACGCCACCGGCTCCCCACCATCACCCAACCCAACGCAGTCGCAGTCGACCCAGACACCGGAGACATCTACATCGCCTCCGCCAACGGCGCCGGATACCAGGTGGTGAGAGTGTGAAACCCGTGAACACGGAAGGAACCGACACCGACTCGGACTGGGAGTACCGGCCGCTGCGCCTGCCTCCGGGCATCACCCGCTGGAGCGCAGCGACCCAACTCAGCATCCACGCCGAATTCTCCGGCTGGGAACTCTCCCGGGTACTCCTCTACTCCGACGGAACCCGCAAGGTCTGGCTACGCCGCCGCCGAACCACCCCAGGCGTACCCGGCCTGCTCACCTGAGCCCAACACCCGCGGTTCTGCCTGACCCAGGCAGAACCGACCAAGCACGCCCACGGCACCCGCAACAACCACTCCCGCGTCGCGAACTTCGACTCGATCAACTCGCGAGCCCGCCCCCGCTCGCCCTCCGACACCGGCCCGTCCACCAACCCGAACCGCCGCCGGAATCCCTCGATCAACCGCTCGATGACACCTCGCGCGCCAACCCCATCTGCCGCCGCAACGGATCCACCCGCTTCTTCGCGCTCGTGATCCCCTTGCCCGACAACTTCTCCTTCCCCACACGCAACACTGACATCTTCGCCGCATCGATGCTGTAAGACATCGTCACGTGGTGCAGCACCGCACCCGACGCCAACCGCTTCTGCGCCGCACCACCGATCTTCCCGCCACCAGAAGCGATGTCGGTCAACGGCTGGTACCACACATTCAACCCCAGCTCCCGCAACACAACCAGCACCCAGTCGTCCAAGAACGCCTACGACTCCGCGAGCCATCCCCGCCACCAGCGAACCCGCCGCGTACAACGAATACGTCACCGTGTTCCCCGGCTCCACGAACATCGCCCACCACCGGTGATCCGCCGCACCACCTCGACACCGTGCCGCTGCGCACCTGCCATGTCAACCTCGTTGCGCACCGACTGGACTCCCGGTGATCACCGCCGGCGCCGCCCACTCCCAGAACCGCAACGTCGGAGCCCGCCGCCCCTCCGCCACCGCCTCGGCCGACACCTGATCCACCGCCATGTGCATCAACGGCGTCTGCGGCCCATGGTGGATCAACCGCCACTCTTGCTCAGCACAATCCGACGCATGCGTCAACGCCCGCCGCACGGCAACACCAACCACCTCCGCATCGAACCCCACCAACCGCGCGCCAAACGCGGCCAACTCCTCCGGGTCCTCGCCGCCAACTCCGCACCCGACAACGCACCATTGATGTTCGCCAAAGCCTCATCCGGCTCCGGGAAGAAATCCCCGCTCAACCACACATCGACCAGCCGACCGTCCACAACGTCCAGATCGACCACGACCAGCTTCCCGCCGGGAACCTTGTACTCACCGTGCACCGCGCACCCCTGAAATCGACGCCTACGCTCCCGGCAACGTCACACGACCACCGCTATCCCACCGCGCACCCCATCAACGGAAGCACGAAAGGCCGACCCGCAGACCATGATCGGTTCCGACGGCCTGCCTCCCGGCACCGGCGGAAAACCGCACCCTCGGCTGACCGGCACCTTCCCCCGCGTGCTCGGCCGCTACGTCCGCGAACGCGGCGTGCTGCCCCTGCCCGAAGCGATCCGCCGGATGACCTCGCTGCCCGCCCAGTGCTTTCGCATCCCCAACCGTGGCGTGATCGCCCCCGGCCACGTCGCCGACCTGGTCGCCTTCAGCACCGACACGGTCATCGACGTCGGCGACTACCAAGACCCGCTGCGGCCACCGGTCGGCATCCCCTGGGTCTGCCAGGCCGGGCGAACCGTCGTCGACAACGGCGAATACCTCGGCCCCCGCACCGGAATCCGCCTCAAACCAAAGGCCTGAGCCCTGTCATTGCGGTTTTTAGTTTGCTTGATGGACTTTCTGAAAGGAAGTTCATTTCAATTACCGCTGATATCATAGATATCAGTGTTCCAACCCATTCCTCCCGACCGGGCGATTTCTGATCAGCGAACGCCCTCCGCGCATGCGATCTCCCAACACGAGAAGCACCATCAGGCAATAACTTCCGCTTCGATAGGAGCCGTGCATGACGCTCACCGACCACTTCAACGCCCCGCAGCAGCGCACCGACTCCCTCACCCCGGACATCCACCTGCCCACCCAGGACCGCGTGGAAACCGCCCCAGGCGCGGACCACGACGACCACGACGAAAGCCACCTGATCCGCGGCTACGACTGATCACCCCGGCCCCGTTCCCGACAACCCCACCAGGACGGTTCGTGCAGTAGGGTCCGAAAACGTGCCGAGCGATCTCTCGCTGGCCATCGGCCAACGCCCACTGGGCGACCCGAACATCACCTATCCGCTGTGGCCACCGCTGACCGGCGGATGTACCGAGACGAGCACCGACGAGATCGCGTACCCGGGCGAGGTCGACTACGACTACGACCAGGTACGCCCGGAGCTGTTCGAGCACACGCCCCGGACCGGCCTGGACCGCTGGGCCCCGCTGCTACCGCCACTCGTCGCCCCGGGACTCGCGGAGGGCGGCACCCCGCTCGTGGAGATCGCCGACGGCGTCCTAATCAAGGACGAGGCGCGAAACCCCTCCTGGAGCCACAAGGATCGGCTGAACCGCTGCGCCACGAGCGCCGCACTGGGCGTGGGCGCGAACGGCATCGTGGTCGTATCGTCCGGCAACCACGGCGCATCCGCAGCCGCGTACGCCGCCCGCGCAGGGCTGAAGTGCGTCGTGCTGGCCTCGGCCGACACACCCCCAGCCGTGGCCTCCTTCCTACGCGCCTACGGCGTAGTCGTGCTGACCGTGCCCACCGACGAGCGCTGGCCGCTGCTACGCCGGATCGCCGCCGAATCCGGCTTCCACCCCGTCAGCACACCAACTCGACGACGCACACGGGCCACGCGTTCGGCACAGGGGGCTACAAGACCATCGCATACGAGATCGTCACTAAGATCGGCGTTCCGGCAGCGGTGTTCGCGCCCACCGGGTACGGCGAACTGCTCTTCGGTGTGTGGAAGGGATTCGCCGAACTGGCACGGCTCGGCGTCGCCGCGACGACACCCCGCGTCTTCGCCTGCGAGCCCGCCGCCAGCGGCCCACTGGCCCGCGCCATTGCCGAAGGACGCCCGGCGGCCAAGGTCGAGACCGCCCGAACTGCCGCCTACGCGATCAATTCCTCGATCAGCGGCCACCGACCTGTTGCGGCGATCCGAGCCAGCGGTGGGCGTGCGTTTCTGGTGGAAGACTCGGAAATGGCCCAAGCACAGCATGATCTCGCCCATGCGGGACTGTGGCACGAGATCTCCGCCGCGGCCGGGCTGGCCGGCTACCGGCAGCTGCAGAACCAAGATTTCGAGGGCCCCGTGGTGTGCATCGCCACCTCCAGCGGATTCAAGGACATCGGCGTCGGTGCGCAACCACCCAAGATCATCAACCCGCACTGGGACGTGGTGCGTCGCCACTTGGAGGCAGCAGGCATCTCATGCTGATCTCAGGGTTCAGGTGGCCCGCTTCCAAACCAGCACCGGCCCGTCGTCCTGCCGGATCTCGCCCATGTTCACGAAGCTCAACTTCCCGGGTTGAAGCGGTTGGTCCCAGACCGGACAGGGTCGCCACAACCACGCTCACGGGCTCGCACGCGACCGGAAGAGCATCCACAGTGGAGCTCCGGTGTCAGCGGCGGGACTCGAGCACGTAGCACCGCGTCAGGTCCACCCCGTCCACGATGGGCCTGTACTCCTGCGCCATCCGCTCCGCAGTTGGCGCCGCACCGCGCCACCACTTCCGCACGTACGGCGCCGACAGCCAGCCCGCAGCAATCCGAAATCCCGCCGGTACAAAAGCTCAAAACGCACCGACCCGACCACTCCCGATCCCGATCCACGAAAACCATTGCCAAGCAAGGCTAGAGTTGCCGGCGCTGACCTCGTGGCTGTTTTTCGATGATTTATGAGAAAGCTGTGGTGGATTCATTTCATTCAATACTGAAATGGCAGATTCAAATGATATAAGAGATCCACCGGCGACTGATCCTGGTGGACGACCGGGGCATGCAGCAGCATGACCCGCATGACGGAGTTGCACTTCTCCTACAACATCTTCGCCGAGACCTGCCGCCGCGCCGACGACATGGCTACGACACGGTGTTCGCCACCGACCACCTCGGCATCGCATCGCCCTTTCCCGCGCTCGTCGCCGCGGCCCAGGCCACCGAGCGCCTCAAGGTCGGCACCCTCGTGCTCAACGCGCCGTTCTGGAATCCGGCGCTGCTGGCCCGCGAGATCGCAACCACGGACGTCCTCACCGGAGGCCGCCTGGAAGTCGGTCTCGGCGCCGGCCACATGAAATGGGAGTTCGACGAGGCTGGCATCGAATGGGAGTCGTTCGGCAGGCGCGCCGAACGACTCAAGTCGACCATCGACGAGCTGAGTCGCCTTTTCGCCACGGACGGCTACGACCAGCAGACGGCTATGCCGGCCTCGGGGAACATCGGTACAGCGGTTAACGCTAAGCCGGTGATCATGATCCTGACCTCGGGTGCATCGGTTGGCGCTGAGAACGATCATGGCCCGGGTGCGAGCGTGCTGACGCGGTTCTCGTAACTCGCGGCGGGCCTTGCGCTGGGCTGGGATCGCGGGGAGGCCGTGGCCGCCGTCGAGCGGCTGACAGCGGGCGAGGAACGGTCACACCCTGGTCGAGCGCGGCCCGCTCGACGGGGTCCAGCTCGGCGGAGCGGAGGAAGTCAGCGACCTTGCCCGGCATGTCGAGGGTGACCGGCAGCTCCGGCGCCGGACCCTCTTCGGCGGTGGTGATGCGGTCGGGCAGGAGGTCGGCAACGGCCGTGCGGATCGCGCCGCGGCTCACGCCGTGGTCGCGGGCGAGGGCGGCGATCGAGCGGCCCTCCAAATACGCGGTGCGTACGTCGTCGGTCTTCGCAGCCGTCACCGCGGGGCAGCGTCCGCCCTTGTTGCCCTTGGCCTCGGCGGCGCGCAGTCCGTCGTAGGTCAGCTCCCGCTGGAGGTCTCGCTGGAGTTCGCCGGCGGCGGCGAGGGTCTGCACCATGAACTTCACGGTGGACAGCAGCTCGCCGGTGCGCGGGTGGCGGGCGGTGAGGTCCATCGCAGAGAACGCGCCGTCGTGGATGCGCGGGGCGAGCTGGTCGCGGTGCAAGACTTCGAGGACGTCGAGGATGTGCTGGTTGCCGCGCACGAGGCGGAACATCTCGGAGATGTGCACGGTGTCGCCCGGCCGGGCGTACGTGAGCAGTTCGCTGAACTTCGGGCGCTGGAGCGGGTGGAGGCGGCTGGAGGTGCCCGCCTCTTCCTCGAACACCCGCGGGTTGTCGATCCCGGCCTCGGCCAGGACGAGGTCCTGGCGGGCGGTGGACTGCTGGTCGGTCGACACCCGCTTGTAGACGAGATTGGCCACGCTGTTTCCCCGCTTCTGCCGCCGCATCGGACCTTGGGTGTCATCTAACCTGTCGTCAGCCGTCATCGGATCTCATTGGATCGGAGCCGCCGTCGGGCCCCGGAATCACAGGGTTCATTGGACGCCAGCCGCCCCTGTCGTCATTCGATCGTTTGGCGACACGCGGGTTAGCCATGGTTCGAACGTGTTCGTTACGATCGGTTCTATGCCTGCGAGACGAGAACCTGTCAGCCGCCGCGAGCGCCCGGCCAAGCCCGCCCTGTCGCGTCGGTGGATCGTGGACACTGCCGTACGCATCATGCGGGCGGAGGGCCTGGAGAAGGTCACCATGCGCCGCCTTGCGCAGGAGCTGGACACCGGACCCGCGTCGCTCTACGTGTACGTCGCCAACACGGCGGAGCTGCATGCCGCCGTGCTGGACTCATTGCTCGGCGAGGTCGACGTTTCGGGCCGACAGGAGGATGACTGGCGCGAGCAGCTCCGCTCCGTGATGACGTCGTACACCCTCGTCCTGTTCGCGCACCCGCAGCTCGCCCGTTCGGCGCTGGTGGCGAGGCCGAGCGGGGAGAACTACCTGCACCTGGTGGATCGCATCCTCGACCTTCTGGCCCGCAGCGGAGCCTCTCGCGAGCAAGTGGCGTGGGGCGTGGACAAGCTTCTGCAGGACGCGACCACTACTGCCGCGGAGCAGTCGACGCAGGAGCACGACCCCACCTCCGCGGACGAGTGGAACGCCACCTTGCGGGCGCTGCATTCCGTCGAGAACTCCACGCACCCGGCGATCGCGGCGCACATGCCCGAGCTGGTGAGCGGCACGGTCGAGGCGCGGATGCGCTGGGGCTTCGACGTCCTGGTCAACGGCATCGTCCAAACCCCGACCCCGGCCCCGCAGGCCGACTGAGCGACCAAAGGAGCGCTCCGGAGAGCGTGTCGTTCGCTACGCGTGGCGAACTTGTTCGCTGCGAACATGTTCGCTATGCTTGGATGGTGGCCGCCAGGATGCCCGTGCCGTAACCGCGCGGGCAGCGCGCCGGCGGCCGGCCGCCGAGGGCAGTTGCCCGGCGGCGGCCACTACCTGCACTGTCTGCGGAGGCACATCATGAGCACTGAGCACTTCCCTGTCGCGATCATCGGCGCCGGCCTGGGCGGGCTGACCGCGGCCCGGGTCCTGCACGTCAACGGCATCGAGGCGGCGATCTTCGAGCTGGAGGCGTCGCGTGAGGTCCGCACCCAGGGCGGCATGCTCGACATCCGTGAGGAGAACGGGCAGAAGGGCCTGCGCGCGGCCGGCCTGTTCGACGGCTTCGAGAAGATCATTCACGAGGGCGGCCAGGAGATGCGTCTGGTGGCACCCGACGGCACCGTCCGTATCTGCGAGGAGGACGACAACACCGGCGGCCGCCCCGAGGTCGACCGCGGTGACCTGCGGGACCTGCTGCTGGACTCGCTGCCCGAGGGCACGATCCGCTGGGGCCGCAAGGTCACCGGCGTGCGCGCGCTGGGCGAGGGCCGCCACGAGGTCACCTTCGCGGACGGCTCGGTGATCACCACCGACCTGCTCATCGGCGCGGACGGTGCCTGGTCGCGGGTGCGCACACTTGTCTCCGACGCCAAGCCCGCCTACACCGGGATCTCCTTCGTGGAGAGTGACCTGCACGAGCCCGACGTGCGCCACCCGGGCCCGGCGGCCCTGATCGGCGGGGGCTTCTTCATCAGCCTCGGCGAGCAACGCGGCTTCCTCGCCCACCGGGAGACCGACGGCAGCTTGCACGTCTACACCGCCCTGAAGGCGGACGAGGGCTACCTCGACACCATCGACTTCACCGACACCGCCGCCGCCAAGGCCACCGTGCTGGCGCACTTCGAGGGCTGGCACGAGGACCTGCGGGCCCTGGTCGGCGACGCGGACGGCGCCCTGGTGCCCCGCAAGATCCACGCCCTGCCCGTCGGCCACCGCTGGGAGCGCACCCCTGGCGTGACCCTGCTGGGCGACGCCGCGCACGTCATGTCCCCCTTCGCCGGTGAGGGCGCCAACCTGGCCCTGGTGGATGGAGCGGAGCTGGGTCTGGCCATCGCCGCCCACCCCGGCGACACCGAGGCCGCGCTCGCCGCCTACGAGGCCGATCTCTTCCCGCGCAGCGAGACCTCCGCCGACGAGTCCGCCACCAGCCTCAACACCCTCTTCAGCGATGACGGCCTGGAGCAGATGGTCGCCTTTCTTCACCGACGGCCCCGCCGCCGGCCAGTGACGCGCCACCCCCGTACCCACCAGGGAGCAACCAGCATGACCACGATGCACACCGTGGAGATACGGCCCGGCCTGGAGCTGCGGGTGCGGGACGCCGGACAGGGCCCGGCCGTCCTCCTCCTTCACGGCGGGCCCGGCCCCGACAGTGTCACGCCTCTGGCGCACCATCTCGTCTCCACCGGCCACCGCGTCCTGTCCCCGACCCATCCGGGCTGGGACGCCACCGCCCGCCCCGAGGACCTCGACTCCGTGGCCGCCCTCGCCGGCGTCTACCACGAACTGCTCGCCCACTTCGAGCTGCGGGACGTGACGGTCATGGGCACCTCCTTCGGCGGCTGGGCGGCCGTCGAGCTGGTCCTCGCCGACCAGGAGAAGCGGATCTCCAGTCTCGTCCTCATGGACGCCATCGGCCCCGAGATCCCCGGCCACAGCGTCACGCTGGCCGGCCCCCCACCGGGCGCCGGCGCCCCCGCCGGCGCGGAGGGCAGGCCCGGCCCGCCGGCGCACCTGTTCGCCACCCTGCACGCCTACACCGGCCCCACCATGAACGACCCCGGGCTGCTGGCCCGCCTGCCCGGCGTCCACTGCCCGGCCCTGGTGATCTGGGGCAGCGAGGACACGGTCATCACCGCGGACTTCGGCCGCGCCTACGCCGCCGCCCTGCCGCAGGCCGAATTCGTCCTCATCCCCGGCGCAGGACACCTGCCCATCCGGGAACAGGCCCCAGCCGTGTACGCGGCCCTCGACACCTTCCTGGACTGACCCCCGCCCGGCCCCCGACGCCCGCCCCTTCTGCCGTCATCCGGGAGCGGTGGCGGGCGTCTTACGCATGACACATCCGAGGAGCACGCGACGACGAAGATAGCGATCATTCTGGGCAGCACCCGCACCGGCCGCTCCGGCGCCGCCGTGGCCGACTGGGTCCACCAGCAGGCCGACGAGCGGGTCGACGCCGCGTACACCCTCATCGACCTCGCCGAGGTCGACCTCCCGCAGATCGACGAGCCCATCCCGCCCGCGGTCGGCCGCTACACCCAGCCCTACACGCGTGCCTGGGCCGAAACCGTCGCCGCCTACGACGGCTTCGTCTTCGTCACCCCCGAGTACAACCGCTCCTTCCCCGGCGTCCTGAAGAACGCCCTGGACCGGGTGTACGCGGAGTGGAACAACAAGGCAGCGGCGATCGTCTCCTACGGCGTCGACGGCGGCGTCCGCGCAGCCGAGGCCCTGCGTCCCGTCCTCGGCGCCCTCCAACTCGCCGACATCGGCGCGGAAGTCACCCTGAACCTGCGCACCGACTTCCGCGACTTCGGTGCCGCCTTCACCCCCGGCGAGCACCAGACGGCAGCCCTCGACGCACTCCTGGGACAACTCGTCACCTGGAGCACCGCCCTCGCCGCCACCCGCACCCCCACCGCACCCTGACCGACCGCCGCGCAGCCAGGGGAGGAGCCTCTCGCGTCACCTTCGCGGCGGCCTGGACCGAAGAGGAGTCCAGGCCGCCGCTGTGCTGCCCCCGCCACCCGCCCGAGGGTTGAACGTGTTCGCCGCAAACATGTTCGTTAAGGTTCTGTGTGAACCCTCGACTTCTCCTTCCTGCAGAAAGGGGCGTTCCCGCGACCCGCAACGCCCTCGTCGTTTTTCCCCCTGGCTCTGACCCTGCCCGATGCCTGGCCGTCGCCGCGGTCGTCGTGGTCACCCAGACCCTCGTCGGGGTGATCGGCATGGTCGTCCACGTCCGGACGATCCCGCGCAGGCCAGCGGTAGGGCGGCTCACTCCTGCACGGCGCCGTCGTCGTCCTCGTCCAGCTCGACCGCTTCCGGGTCGCGCAGCGGGCGCAGGGCGCCTGCGGCCGGGACGCTGGCGGTGAAGCTGTAGCGGCCCAGCAGGTTCAGGTTGCTGTGCTTGAGCGGGGAGAGCCGGGCGACATCCTCGTCCCGGATCTCGTGGCCCTCGGCGCAGAGCTGGGCGACGGCGGCGTCGATGTACCGGGTGGTCCAGAGCACGATGGCGTTGAGCACGAGGCCGAGGGCGCCGAGCTGGTCTTATCCGAACTAGCCGAGGAAGCGCAGGCACCCGCCGACATCACGTCGGCGGTCACGCAA